>QCLY01000011.1 GCA_003214195.1 Prochlorococcus sp. AG-418-G23 | reverse complement strand
TGCGAATTTAGGTCTCGCAAAAAAAGTAAAGTTACCCTCTAGGTCTTATTATTAACTATATAATTAATTATTTTCATGTCTAAAAGAGTACAAGTGGCATTAACTGAAGCAGTCGTTTCACTAGGTAAAGAGGGAGATTTGGTTGAAGTAACACCTGGATATGCAAGAAATTATCTACTGCCTTATGGCAAGGCAATGAATGTAACACCAGCTGTCCTTAAACAAATTGAAAGGAAAAAAGAAAAAGAAAAAATTGCTGCTGATAAATTAAAGCAAGAAGCTTTAGATTTCCAAACTGCATTATCAACAATAGGAAGATTCACTATTAAAAAACAGGTTGGAGAAGATGGTGTGCTCTTTGGAACAGTGACAAATGGGGACGTTGCGGAAGCAATAGAAGCAGCAACCAAAAAAGAAATTGATAGAAGAAACATTACAGTTCCTGATATTCATAATTTAGGTTGGTCTCACAGAGTTTTGCCTTTACTTGCCGAGGTTCTTGATTTAGGTAAAGTTCATAATTCGCAAATTTCTAATCTTAGGAATGGGAAGTTATCTTCGCCAGGTCCTGAAGTTTTTCTTGCTTTAGCTCAAGTTAATACGATTCTTGATCAAGGTATAGAAAACATCAGGGATCGTTTTGAAAGTGATTACCCAGAGTTATGGAAATCTTTGGAAGAGTCTGCATTACCCCTAAAAAATGATTCTGGAAATCCATTGTCGGCGGGGGAGTTATTCGAGATATTTTCAGGATTAAAATCTCTACCTTCATCTTTTGACTGGTACATAGAAGATGAAGAAGCTTCTGCTTTAAGTGATGCTCTTTCAGTGCATTTTTGTCAGAATAAGGCTTGGAGATCATGTAAAATTCAAGTAATGGAAGCTTATGATGTTAATAAATCTGCACGTAGAGAACGTTTTGCTGAGGTAATAGCAGGAATTAGGGATTATACGGCAGAAGAATTAGATGGAGAATTACTTGATTTATATGAGGCTTCAAAAAAACTTTCTTATTTTCAGGGTAGGGGACCTAATGCTTTCCTCGCAGAATTAAGAAATTTAGCTGCTGAAAAATAACATGGGTTTTTATGATAAATGACACTAAACAATAATTTAAAACTTGCTGAAAACGCTGTTCTTTCTGTCGAAGAGAGTTTAAGTAAGGTTTTCCAAGAAAGGTCCAATCAGGTTTTCCAGAAATTAGAAAATATTTTAACAATTTTTAAGGAAGAAAAAGTTTCTACTAGTCATTTCAATCAATCTTCTGGTAGTGGTCATGATGATATATCTAGAGAAAAAATTGATGCGGTTTTTGCAAGATTGTTTCTTGCTGAAAAGGCAGCTGTGAGGATGCAATTTGTAAGCGGAACGCATGCAATAAGTTCTGTCTTATTTGGAATTCTTAGACCTGGAGATGTAATGTTATCTCTTACAGGACAACCATATGACACGTTGGAAGAAGTCATAGGAATAAGGGGAGGAGGAAAAGGCTCACTTAAAAATTTTGAGATTGAATATAAGCAAATAAATATCTGCGAGGATTTTGATTCTTTTGAAGAAAAAATTGTTCATTCTTTTAAAGAAAATTCATGCAAATTAGTATTCATACAAAAAAGTTGCGGATATAGTTGGAGAAAATCTCTTACGAATCATCAGATTGAGAAAATTTGTAGTCTAATTCATTCTCTTGATCCTAACTGTATATGTTTTGTTGATAACTGTTACGGGGAGCTTGTTGAAGATTGTGAACCAATTTCTAAAGGGGCAAATATAATTGCTGGATCATTGATTAAAAATTTGGGAGGAACAATTGTTCCTACTGGTGGGTACGTTGCAGGAGATGCAGAGTTGGTTGAGATGGCATGTTCTAGATTAACCTCACCAGGTATTGGTTCTTCTGCAGGAATAAATTTTGGACTAGGAAGATTAATTTTTCAGGGTTTGTTTTTAGCCCCACAAATTGTTCACGAATCACTAAAAGGTGCAGATATGGTTGCAGCAGTCTTTAAAAATTTGGGATTTAAGGTTTTACCAGAGCCAGCAACTTATAGATCTGATGTTATTCAGTCTGTAAGATTGAATAATCCTGATTTGGTACAAAAAGTTTGTCAATCTTTTCAAAATTCTTCACCAGTAGATTCTTTTCTGAATGTTGTTCCATCATCAATGGATGGATATGAATCAAAATTATTAATGGCAGGAGGTACATTTATTGAAGGTAGTACAAGTGAATTTTCTGCTGATGCACCTCTAAGAGATCCTTACAATATTTTTGTTCAAGGTGGTTCTCACATAGCTCATATCAAAATTGCATTAATTCGATTATTATCTGATCTATTAGAGGAAAAATTAATTTCCAAGGATTCTCTACTTCCTTTATCTACTTAATCATGTCTTACCAGTTTCCAGACAACCTCAACTATGCGGATACTCATGAATATGTCTTGGAAGAAAATGGATTATTAAAAATTGGAGTTAGTGAATTTGCTATAGATCAATTAGGAGATATTGTTTTTGTTGAGTTAGTTGATCAAGGGGCGACTTTAGAGAAAGGTGAGACTTTTGGAACAATAGAATCAGTTAAGGCCGTTGAGGAAGTCTATCTTCCTTTTTCAGGGGAAATAGTATCTGTAAATGAAAGTGTTATTGAGAACCCTGAGCTTTTACAGAATGATCCAATTGGAGACGGTTGGTTAGTTATTTTGAAACCAGAATCAAAAGCATCAATTGCTGATTTGATGACTTCTGAGGAATATCAATCAAAGGTTGTACCAAAATAAGGCAAACTTTTTAAAAAGAGCTATTTTAAAGAAAAATATTTTATTATGATATCCAAATTTGGGTCCGATTTGTTTATAGATAGGCATCTTGGGTTAGGAGATAATGATGAAAGAATCATGCTGAATAAGCTTGGTTTTAATAATATTGATGAATTTATAAATCAAGTTATTCCTGAAGATATTCAGCTTAAAGATAAATCTTCAGAAATATTACCCCAAGGTTGTTCGGAAATTGAGGCTTTAAATCAATTAGAAGAGATTGCGAAGAAAAATACTAAAATGAGATCACTGATAGGCCTTGGTTATTATGACAACCACATGCCTAAAGTAATCCAAAGACATGTTCTTGAAAATCCGAGGTGGTATACGTCTTATACTCCATATCAAGCAGAAATTGCACAAGGAAGATTAGAAGCTTTATTTAATTTTCAGACTATTGTTTGTGAACTAACGGGATTCACTGTTGCCAATGCATCTTTGTTAGATGAGGGTACTGCAGCAGCAGAAGCTATGGCCATGAGCTTTGCCGCAAGAAAAAATAAATCCTCAAAAGTGTACTTAGTGGAATCAAATGTTTTTGATCATACTTTTAATGTTCTACAAACTAGAGCAAAACCTTTGGGGATATCCTTAAAACGCTTTACTCAAAGCAACTTTCCTAATCATGATGATGTTTTTGGAATGTTGTTGCAATTACCTGGTAAAAATGGACAATTGTTTGATCCCACATTCTTAATATCCCAAGCACATAGATCAGAAATTATTGTAACAGCATGTATTGATCCACTGGCACAAGTTTTAATTAAACCAATTTCTGAATTTGGTGTTGATGTGGCAGTGGGTAGTATGCAAAGATTTGGTGTTCCAATGGGTTTTGGTGGACCCCATGCAGCATATTTTGCCTGTAGTGAAAAATATAAAAGGTTAATACCTGGAAGAATTGTTGGGCAAACTCTCTCTAAAAATGGGGAAAAGTCTCTAAGATTAGCATTGCAAACAAGAGAGCAACATATTAGAAGGGAGAAGGCTACTAGTAATATTTGTACTGCTCAATCTTTGTTAGCCATAATTTCATCTTTTTATGCTATTTATCATGGACCTTCTGGATTAACGCAAATTGCTAAGAGAATAGTGGAGTTGAGAATAAATTTAGAATCATATTTAGCTGATTTAGGTTTTGATATTCCTGATGGGATTAGATTTGATAGTGTTGATATTTATTCTAGGCACTCCCAGAGAATTCATAATGAAGCTTTAAAAAATGGGTATAACTTAAGAATTTTGCCATTGGGATCAACTATTGAAAATTCAACTGGCTTTGGGATTTCCTTAGATGAGATTAGTGATGAACAAGAAATCAATGATATTGTGACTTTCATAGCAAACCTTATAGAAAAAAAAGAAGATTTAAAGCATATAAAATTCGATAAAGGATTTCACCTTGAAAGTTTAGCTTTAAGATCCAGTGAATGGATGCAGCAAGATATATTCACAAATTACCAAAGTGAAACTGAATTAATGAGATATATATACCGACTTGCTGAAAAAGATTTTTCTTTGGTAGATGGAATGATGCCATTAGGAAGCTGCACAATGAAGTTAAATTCTGCAGCAGAATTAAATCCAGTCTCTTGGGCTAATTTATCTGCCATTCATCCTTTTTCTCCACTAGATCAAACTAAAGGCTATTCAAAAATAATATCTGACCTAGAAAAATGGATAAGTGATATTGTTGGTTTAAAATCAGTTTCTTTTCAACCAAATGCAGGCTCTCAAGGAGAGTTTGCTGGTTTATTGGCGATAAATTCTTATTTTGAATCAAAAGGCGAACTTTCAAGAAAAAAATGTTTAATTCCTAAAAGTGCTCATGGAACAAATCCTGCTAGTGCAGTTATGGCAGGTTTTGATGTTTTAACTGTTGAATGTGATGACGAAGGAAATATTGATTTTCAAGATTTGTGGATCAAGGTCAAGAAATTTGAAAACCAAATAGGGGCTCTTATGCTGACTTATCCCTCTACTCACGGAGTTTTTGAATTACAAATCAGAAAGATATGTGATTTAATTCACTCTGTTGGAGGATTTGTCTATTTAGATGGAGCAAATTTAAATGCTCAGGTTGGATTATGCAAACCTGGGGATTATGGTGTTGATGTTTGTCATTTGAATTTACATAAAACATTCTGCATTCCACATGGAGGTGGTGGCCCAGGAGTAGGACCAGTTGCTGCATCAGAAATTTTAAGCCCATTTCTTCCTACTCATTCTTTGATGGATAATCATTTATCTAATAGTTCCAATTTCGTATCTTCTGCCAAGCATGGGAGTGCAAGTATTCTTCCAATAAGTTGGATGTATATAAAAATGGCTGGTCTTAGTGGTTTAAGGAAAGCAACTGTGCATGCAATTTTATCTGCAAATTATATTGCGCATTCTTTAAAGCATAAATTCAAGATTCTTTATAAAGGAAAAAATAATTTTGTCGCACATGAATGTATTTTAGATTTTAGAGATTTAAAATCCAAAACTGGTTTGAGTGTAAATGATTTAGCTAAACGATTAATAGATTATAGTTTTCATGCCCCAACTATAAGTTGGCCTGTACAAGAGACCATAATGATTGAGCCTACTGAAAGTGAAAGTTTGGTTGAATTGGATAGATTTTGTGAGGCTATGCTTTTGATTGGAGAAGAAATCAGCGAAATAGAAAAAAATATTGAATTAAAGAATAATAATGTAATAAGTAACGCTCCCCATACGCTGAAAGAGTTAATTGCTGATAATTGGCATTATCCTTATTCAAAAGAAAAAGCTTCTTTTCCTTATAAAACTCCAACATCTATTAAGTTTTGGTCTTCAGTTTCCAGGATCAACAATGCATATGGCGATCGCAATTTAATCTGTTCTTGCAATGTAAATCAAGGAGAGACTTTAGAAGAAAAAAAATGTGCTTAAAGGACTAGCGTCCTTGTATCTACTTAGTTATTATCAGGAAGAATAAAAATTTAATATTTTCTTATAGAATTTTTTTAAATTTTTTTATTAAAATATTCGAGCATCAAATTTTTTTGGGGTATTTGAAGCTATGACCAAAGATTCTAAATCTGGTAATGTTAAGCACCTGCCAGTTAAAAACATCGACTTACCAAATTTTGTCAATAATTTTTCTGGAGATAACTCAAATATTTGTTCCATTGAGGGAACTAATGTTATAAGAGTGCCTTTTGGTAAAAAATTTGCAAAGAAAAAAAGGCCTGAAAAGAATCAAAATATTGCCACTCTAATACTTCCTTTAAGTTCGTATAGTAGTCCTACGCCTCCACACGTAGCTTAATTAAAATTAAGTTTAATTTATTTCTTTGAGAGTATCTGAATAGTAATTCTGCAGTTGTAACGTTGCTTGATTCCAATCCCATTTTTCTGCTTCGTTTCGTGCCTCTTTCCTCATAACTTCTCTTTTATCTTCATTCTCTAGAATTTTTTTTGTCGCTTCAATCAAACTCTGTTTCCCATTATCTTTCTCATCAGGATCATATAAACAACCATTAATTCCATCGCTAATAATATCTGGAATCCCTCCCTTGTTCGCTCCGATCACTGGACATCCTGCTGCCATTGCTTCCAGTAAAACTAACCCAAGTGTTTCTGTACTAGATGGAAATAAAAATATATCTCCGGAGGCATAGGCGCTAGCAAGTTCATCACCAGATAAATATCCTATGAAATTAGTCTTAGTATTTTCGAAGATTTTCTCAAGCTGGTTTCTATATGGTCCGTCACCTACAAGTGCTAAGCAAGCATTAGGAATACTTTCTAAGACTGGTTTAATTCTCTCAATTTGTTTTTCTGCCGATAATCTTCCTACATAAATCAATAAGTAATTAGCGTCGTTATATTCCCCAAATAATTTTTTTCTCATTTTCTCACTTCTCAAATCTGGTCGGAAACTATAAGTATCTACTCCCCTTTGCCATAGAGCAGTTCTTTGAATGCCTTTATCTTTTAACTCATTTACCATAGCAGTGGATGTACATAAATTTAATAAGGCTTGATTATGTGCTGCTTTAAGTAATTCCCACAAAAGTGGCTCTAACATACCCATACCGTAATGTTCTAAATATTTTGGAAGATGAGTATGGTAACTAGCAATTAAAGGAATATTATTTGTTTTCGCCAACCATATACCACCTAAGCCAAGTACAGCTGGATTAACAACATGTATCAAATCTGGGTTAAATTTTTCTAACTTATCTGAGACTGCAGGGCCTGGTAAACCAAGCTTCAACTCTGGGTATAAGGGTAATGGCATTGCAGCAACTCCAACTACAGTTGCGCCCATATATGATTCTGGACACCCTTCTGGACAAAAAATTATAACTTCATCACCATTTTTTATTAAAAATTCAATCGTTTTAGTCAGTCTTGTGACTATGCCGTCAACTTTAGGTAAAAAAGTTTCAGTAAACAATGCAATTTTCACTTTCTTAAGGTAATTATTTCAGAAATTTTAATTAGTCTTTATAGCTTCAGCTTGTTTTTTAGTCCAGGATGAAACACAAGGTATGCGCTTAAGATCACATCTATTGGAGTATTTTTTAGCAACTTCAACAACTTCTTCTAATAAACCATTATCAAGAGTTGTTGGGTTTAAACCTAATTCGATAAAGCATTTATTATCAACAATTAGATCATTTTCTACTGCCTCATTCCTTGGATTTGGTAAATAATTGATATCAGCACCTGTTAAAGACGCAACTTTTTTAGCTAGTTCTCCAACTTGATGACTTTCAGTCATTTGATTAAAGATTTTAACTCTCTCTCCTGGTTTTGGAGGATTTTCAAGAGCAAGTTGTACACATTTTACAGAGTCTTTTATGTGTATAAAGGCTCTTGTTTGCCCTCCTGTCCCATGAACACTTAATGGATATCCAATTGCAGCTTGCATTAGAAATCTGTTTAGAACAGTTCCGTAATCTCCGTCATAGTCAAATCTGTTTGTTAATCTGGGATCTTTTAAAGTTGCTTCTGTATTTGTTCCCCAAACAATACCTTGATGAAGATCAGTGATTCGTACAAGATCATTTTTGTTGTAGTAAAGAAATAATAATTGATCTAAAGTTTTGGTCATATGGTAAACACTACCTGGGCTAGCAGGGTGTAATATTTCTTCTTCAAAGCGGCTTCCATCAGGTTGTGGGACTTCAACTTTTAAATACCCTTCTGGAATTGTTGCACCTCTATGAGATCCATATCCATAGACTCCCATTGTTCCTAAATGAACGACATGAATATCTAAGTTACTCTCTACTATCGCAGCAAGGAGGTTATGTGTGCCATTAACATTATTATCAACTGTATATCTTTTGGTAAAACTTGATTTCATCGAGTAAGGTGCTGCTCTTTGTTCTGCAAAGTGGATAACTGAATCTGGTTTTTCTTCAATAAGCAAATTAAGTAATCTGTGATATTGTTTGGAGATATCAATGTTAAGGAATCTTATAGGTTTACCTCCTATCTCTTCCCATGCAGAAAGTCTTTCTGTTATTGAAGAAATGGGAGTTAAGGATTCTACTTCTAGATCAACATCTATTTTTCTACGACTTAAGTTGTCGACAATAATTACATCATGATTTTGCTCTGCTAAATTCACCGCACAAGGCCAACCGCAAAAACCATCTCCACCAAGAATAATAACTTTCACTCAGAACTCCAGAATTAATAGATTCATAATATATTTATTAAATTACTACAGTGTGCTTCCAATTTGCGAAAAAACATTGTAAATAGTTTCAAATCTTCTTTCTTAAAACTACAAATTAAACCAGACAATACATTTTTACTCTTTTTAAAACTTTAGATAATTAAATAGATATGTTTTTTTCTGGTGAACTTGCTAAGGCAAAGTCTTGTTTTTCGATTCTCCCTGCTAGAAAAGCTTGCCTACCAGCTTTTACGCCATAATTTATAGCTTGAGCCATTAAAGGGGGATTATCAGATAGTGCGATTGCACTATTTATTAGAACACCATCGGCTCCAAGTTCCATAGCCTGAGAGGCTTCACTAGGTACGCCAATTCCTGCATCAATTATCACTGGCACGTTGGCATTTTCAATTATTATTGATATGTTTGATGAATTTAATAAACCTTGGCCGGATCCAATTGGAGAGCCTAATGGCATTACTGTTGAACAACCTGCCTCTTCAAGTCTTTTAGCAAGAATAGGATCGGCATTGATATAGGGAAGTACAATAAAACCCTTTTTTACCAGAACTTCAGCTGCTTTTAGGGTTTCTATTGGATCAGGTAGTAAATATTTTTTGTCAGATATCACCTCTAATTTGACAAAATTATTTTCTTCTTGACCAGATAATTTTGCAAGTTCTCTCCCTAGAATTGCAATTCTTACTGCTTCATCTGCATTTATGCAACCCGCTGTATTAGGAAGCATCCAGTATTTTTGCCAGTTAATCTTTTCAAGTAAATTTTCCCCATGCTTATCATTGTTAATTCTTCGAACTGCGACAGTTATAATTTCTGTTTCTGATTTTGATAAACTCTCTATCATGTCTTTGTTAGATTTGTATTTGCCAGTTCCTACCATTAATCTACTGGAAAATTGTTTCCCTCCAATTAGTAATGATGAGCAATTTTCCATATTTAGAATCCCTTATTATTGATACCTTTGAAAGGTTTGTAATTATTTCTTTTTTCTAACTCCTTGCTTTTTTTAATTGCTGTTTTGTTTTTTGGATCTAAAACTAAAACTTTTTGATAAGTCTCATATGCCAAATCGTATTCCAATAAACGCTGTTGTGCGGAAGCGAGATTATTTAAGGCTATTGGATATTCTGGTAGTACCTTTATCGCAGAGTTATAATGTTTAATGGCTTTTTTAAATTCATTTTGAGCAGCATAAGCATATCCTAAAGCATTATTGATAATGGCTTTAGCTTCATCAGGTTCATTATCATAATTTTCAATAGCTTTTAAAAAAGTCTTAGTCGCTTCAGAATAAAGTCTCTTTTTTATTTGAATAGATCCAAATTCATATAATTCTGTAGCTTTTGTTAGAGAATCTAAACCTCTCTGCTCAAAATTCACTAAATCTAATTCTTCACTTCGAGTTTTTAGAAATTGTCTGAATACAAAAATAGAAATTATTATTAATACAACAACAAGAATTATCAAATAAGATTGAAAGGAAGATATTTCCATTATTAGTGATTAATCTTTAAATTATATTTTTTTAATTATTAATGGAAGAAACTATTTCTTTAAAACATTTGGGATCGCTTATGGCTAATTGAGCAAGCATTTTTCTATTGATGATAATTTCAGAATTTTTCATACCATTTATTAACTTGCTGTAGTTTGTTCCATTTATTCTTGCTGAAGCATTAATTCTAGAAATCCAAAGTCTTCTAAAATCTCTTTTTCTTCTTCTTCTATCTCTGTAAGCATTACAAAGAGCTTTCATTACTCTTTGATTTGCAGTTCTGAAAAGGTTTTTGTTTCCGCCTCTAAATCCTTTTGCAAGATTTAAGATTTTGTTTCTTCTTTTTCTGGCTATATTGCCTCTTTTTACACGTGCCATGAATTACTAAGGAAATGGGTTAAAGATTTATGCGTATGGAATCATCAATTTTACATTATCAGCATCTCTTTCATCAACTACTGCTTTCGTTGAAAGATGTCTTTTTAATTTCGAGCTTTTATGATCAAGTAAATGATTATGGAAAGCTCTTCTTCTCATGAATTTACCCGTCGCAGTAGCTTTAAATCTTTTGGCAGCGGATTTACGAGTTTTTAGTTTAGACATTTAAGTCAAATGTGTTTAATTAGGATAATCTAAACCTTTATACGCATTGGCGCAAATTAAAGTTTTTAATTGATAAGGAAAGTTGGTACTTATGAAACGTAAATTTACCTTTTTAAATTTATTGATAGGCTGTTTCACCCTTTTAATTTTAAATACTAAATTTAATTCTCATTTAATCTCAGAAGAATTGCTAAAGGTTGAACTCAATAAAGAGATTAAAAAAGGAAGGTTTTTAATAGGTTTAAAGCAATACCTTGGCGGTCAGAATGATGGCTTTTCTAAGAGAAAGACTATTAATTTTGCAACTGATAAAGGTTTTTTAAACTTGAATTCATCTAATGGAATCAAACATAAATCAAAACAGATAAATATTATTTGGAGAGATATACCGATCAAAAATCCACAAATGATTGAGAGAATAGTTTTTGGTCCTTTTTCGAGTTACGAATCTGCAAAAAAACAAGCAAATAAACTACAAGATAGAGGATTTGAAACTACTATTGCTTTCCCTAAAGATTGGGAGGTATGGATTCCATTTGAGAATGATCTGCCAGAGTTAGAATTTAAAAAAGAGATTTTCCGAAAAATAAAAAATATTCAAGTTACTCCTTTTCTTAAGATTGATTCTAGTTTTATAAAGCTACAAGGACCTATAAATATTTATTCCGATGAGGACATAAAAATAAATGAAATTAATTTTGGCAAAAATTTTTACTTAATAGAAGATTCATATGGAACTTGGACATTAATTCAGAAAATTAAGTTTGATGATTATTTAGAGGGCGTTTTGCCATATGAAATTGGACCGAATTCTCCCTTAGAAGCACTAAAGGCACAAGCAGTTATTGCTAGAACTTGGGGAATTTATAACTCTGATAGGTTTATTATGGATAAATATCATTTATGTACAAGTACTCAATGCCAAGTTTATAAGCCTCCTAAAATTAAAAATAAAAAAGTACAAAAAGCTATAAAAGCAACTTCAAATTTAATTCTTACATATGACAATCAACCAATAAATGCTTTTTATCATGGTTCTAACGGTGGGGTATCTGCCACAGCGGGTGAATCTTGGCAAATCCAAGATTATCCTTACTTTAATTCATTTATAGATGGCTCTAAATCATTAAATAAAATTTTCAAACTGCCAATACAAAATGAGTCTGAATTAAATACTTTTTTAGATTTAGATAATGAATTATTTTATGGGAGTAATCACTCTCGTTTTCGATGGAGTAAGAAAATTTCTAGTCTCCAAATCAAAGAAAAGTTAATCAAAAATAAACTTTTAAATGTTAATGAAAATATTTTGGATTTAGATGCAATTGAAAGAGGTTCAAGTGGAAGAGTTTTAAAATTAGAAATAAGAACCAATAAAGCTAATAAATCTGTAGTTTTAGTTAAAGATGATATTCGGAGGGTATTCAGTTTTATACCTAGTAATTTATTTACTATTAATAAATTAAGTGATGATTTATGGCTTTTTAAAGGAGGAGGCTTCGGTCATGGTGTAGGTTTATCACAGTCAGGAGCAATTGACATGGCTGAATTAGGTTTTTCTTATGAACAAATATTGAATCATTATTATAGAGATGCAAAACTTGAAGAAATTGAGATATTGTCTCAATGAGAATTACATAATTAGAAATTTATTTTTATGAGAGAAGGTTTTTATAAAAATCGAAGATTAAAGTCGTTTCTATTTCTTAGCACTTGTTTCTTAGTAACTATTATTCCTCATGTTTACGATATTGGAGGTTTTTTTTACTTTATATTAACTCTTTCTTTGGTGATTGCTTTTTACGGTTTAATTTTGATTTCTAAAAATTTTCAAAGAAACAACCTTTCAAATACTATTACTAATAGAACCACAAATAAAGAGTTACCTGCACTTGATATTTTAGTAGCGGCTAGAGATGAAGAGAATGTTATTGCCAGATTAGTTGAAAGATTATTTAATTTGGATTATCCAAAAAATCAATTAAATATTTACATAATTGATGATGGTAGCTCTGATAAGACCCCTTTAATTTTAGATCGATTATCGAAACAATTTGAAAAGCTGAAAGTAGTAAGTCGTTCTCCAAACGCAGGTGGCGGAAAATCAGGAGCTTTAAATTATGCCTTGAAATTTACTAATGGTGAATGGTTATTAGTTTTGGATGCTGATGCTCAACTAAAAAAAGATTCTTTAAGAAGATTATTTAATTTTGTAGAGGAAGGTAATTGGTCTGCAGTCCAATTAAGAAAATCAGTGATAAATGTAAGTAAGAATTTTTTAACCTCATGTCAGTCTATGGAGATGGCAATGGACGCAATCTTTCAATATGGAAGATTATCAGTTGCTGGGGTTTCTGAATTAAGGGGCAATGGCCAATTAATAAAAAAAGATACATTGTTGGATTGTGGTTGCTTCAATGAAGATACAGTTACAGATGATCTTGATTTAAGTTTAAGGTTATTATTAACAAAATCTAGGATTGGAATCTTATGGGATCCTCCAGTCATGGAGGAAGCAGTTGAGAATTTAAACGCTTTATTAGCGCAAAGGCAAAGATGGGCAGAGGGGGGTTTACAAAGATTTTTTGATTATGGGGATCAATTAGTTACTAATAAGATTGATTATTTGCAAAAATTTGATTTAACTTACTTCTTTATCTTGCAATATGCACTGCCAATAATTTCTATTTTTGATTTATTTATAAGTATTGCTTTTTTAGATTCACCAATTTACTGGCCTATTTCATTAACAGCTTTTATGTTATCTGGAATTGCTTTTTGGTACGGTTCTTCTTGCAAAAGCGAAGTACCAGTATCGCAAAAAAGTAATTTTTTGATGGTATTTATATCGATTTTTTATTTATCTCATTGGTTTCTAGTAATACCCTGGGTAACACTAAAAATGTCTATTTTTCCCAAAAAGATACTTTGGCGAAAAACTATTCATACTGGAGTTTAATTCATTCATCAAGGTCTATAATTTCTCCATTAAAAAAATTTGCTAAGTTTTTTGAACTGTCATTATAAGTTTCATCGTTAGATATTTTTGTTGATGAATTAGTTTTAGGTTCTGTTTCTTTTATTGGTTTCAAATTCTTTACTTCATTTTGGTTTATTTTTGAATTGTTTCTTGGGTTACTTTTAATTAATTGTTTAGTTGAAAAATTAAGTTTTATTTGATCTCCAAATATCTTTTTTAGTGTATTTTCAATTATAACTTTTCTGCTTTTTATCATATCTTCCCAGTTTGGAGATAATGCAATTGTGACTTGCTCCGAATCAAAATTTTCAAGTTCCGCTTGTTGTGAAAGTAACATTCTTGTTGATGGTAACTCTAATTTAGAGAGAATTAATTCCCATTTATCTTTTAAATTAATTGATCCAGGATCATCCTGCTTATTTTCAGAGATATTTTCCACACTTTCTTTGCGAGGAACCTCAAATTTTTCTAATTTTTCTTCTTTTATTTCAATCATTTCCTCGTGACTGATTTCCTTTTTGATACTTGGTTTTCGAATTTCATTAGAAATATTTTCTTTATTAATAATTGAAATGTTTTTTATGTTTTCCTTATTCTTCTCGATCCCATGATTTTTATTTTCTTGATTATTTAGAAGGCCAGTTAAATGTATTTCAAACCAAAGCCTTGGATTATCACTTGTTTTGATTTGATATTCAATATTTCTCAGATTATTATGCCAATTGATTATTGTCGATTTATTTATTTTTGTTGAGATTCTATCCAATTCATCTTGAAATTCATCAGATGTATAATAAAGATCCGAATATTTATTATTTGTAGTGTGTAATAGTAGATCTCTCGTTATGTTCAATAGTCCGACAATTATTTGATAGGGTTCATTCCCAGCATCATATAATTTGTTGCATGTTAAAATTAGTGACTCTGGATTATTCTCAACCAATGATTTAATCAGATTTGTCAATTCAATTTCTGATACTTCCCCTAGTAGGTTTTGGATATTATCAATTGTTATACCTTCTGGTAAAAGATTCAGTTGTTCTAGGAGGCTTTGTGCATCTCTCATACCTCCATTCGATCTTTTTGCAATCATTTTTAACGCCTGAACTTCATACTTAATGGATTCTTTTTCTGCTATTTCTGATAAATGTTGAAAAATGTCACTAGGGCTTATTCTTTTAAAATCAAACTTTTGGCATCTACTTTGTATTGTATTTAATACTCTCTCAGGATTTGTCGTGGCAAGGATAAATACAACTCTTGAGGGCGGTTCTTCAATAGTTTTTAGTAAAGCATTTGAGGCTGCCGTTGAAAGCATATGACATTCATCAATAACATATACTTTCCATCTCGCTTGAGTAGGTGCAAATCTCGCTTTTTCTATAATTTCTCTAATATTTTCAACTCCTGTATTTGATGCTGCATCAATCTCAATAATATCTAGAGCGTTCCCATCTGTAATTTGTTTACATAATTCACATTTACAACAAGGATTTATCGTAGGTTCTTTGAATGCCTGGCAGTTTAAGGATTTCGCAAATATTCTTGCACTTGATGTTTTTCCAGTACCTCTTGGACCATTAAAAAGATATGCAGGAGCAATTTTTTTTGTTAATAATGCTTGTTTAAGTGTAATGGATATAAATTTCTGACCAACCAATTCATCTAATTTGTTTGGTCTATATTTTTGATGAAAAGGCTTATGAATATTTGACATTTATTTTTCATTAATTTTGAAAAATTCGAGATTAAATCAAAAAAATTAAACTCTTATTTTTATGCAGACTCTTTAATAATTCTTTTTGAACCTGCAGGTAGTTTAACAATTTTAGATGAGAACAAACTATCTACCATTTTTTTTGTAATTGTGAATTCTTTAACATTTTCTTCAGAAGGCAAAGTGTACATTACGTCAAGCATAAGTTCTTCAATTATTGATCTTAATGCTCTCGCACCTGTTTTTCTTTTAAAGGCTTCATTGGCTATTGCTTCAACAGAATCAGGCTCAAATTTTAATTCAACATTATCCATACTTAGTAACGTCTTGAATTGCTTTACTAATGCATCTCTTGGTTGAGTTAATATAGATTCTAAAGTTTCTTTTGTCAGACGATCTAGTACAGCACAAACGGGAATTCTTCCAATAAATTCTGGAATAAGGCCATATTTAACTAAATCATCTAACTCTAAATTTTTTAAGGCATCTCTTGGTTCTACTATTTTTTTTGTATCAACTTTATTTTGATCTGAATTAGTGGTAAATCCTATAGAGTGTTTACCCATACGCTTTTGAACGATATCCTCTAAACCTATAAAAGCTCCCCCGCAAATAAATAATATTTGACTCGTATCAATTTGGATGCAGTCATGATAAGGATGTTTTCTGCCACCTTGAGGAGGCACATTTGCAATTGTTCCTTCAAGCATTTTTAGTAATGCTTGCTGCACTCCTTCACCAGATACATCTCTAGTAATTGAAGGATTCTCGCTTTTTCTTGCAATTTTATCTATTTCATCTATGTAAATGATTCCTTTTTGAGCTAGTTCTACATTCATTTCTGATTTTTGAAGGAGTCTTAAAAGTATGTTTTCAACATCTTCACCAACATATCCAGCTTCTGTCAAAGTCGTTGCATCAGCTACTGCAAAAGGAACATCTAGAAACTCTGCTAAAGTTTGCGCTAATAATGTTTTTCCACTTCCAGTAGGGCCGATGAGTAAAATATTAGATTTTTGTAATTTCGTTTCTTGCGAATCTTTTGAATTGTTATTTTTACTATCTTCTTTAACTTTCCAGGCTAACCGTTTGTAGTGGTTATATACAGCTACTGATAATATTTTTTTAGCAGATTCTTGTCCAACAACTTGATTATCTAGAAAACTTTTAATTTCTAATGGCTTAGGAATTGAGGTTAATTCTAAAGGAACAGATTTTTTCGGATTATCAGTGGGTAATTTCTTTTTTACTTGTGGGGAGTTGTTTGTATTCGCTTGATTATCAAGAAGTTCTTCATCAAGAATTTCATTACAAAGATCTATGCATTCATCACAGATATAAACCCCAGGACCAGCTATAAGCTTCCTTACTTGGTCTTGCGATTTTCCGCAAAATGAACATTTAAGATGGGCGTCGAATTTAGCCATCGATTATAAGTTTTAATGTGAAAGGTTTTAAATATTTCCTATTCACTAGGATTGCTTATAAATATCGATTCGTCATCATATTCTTAAAAAATCAGTATCCCTTGTCACTTTTTGATAACTTTATCAATTAATCCATATTCGACGGCTTCTGAGGGAGATAAAAAGTAATCTCTTTCTGTATCTTCATTAATTTTTTCCAAAGGTTGACCTGTATGTTCTGCTAAAAGCGAATTCAATGTTTTCTTGAGAAAAAGTATTTCTTTAGCTTGTATTTCAATCTCAACTGCTTGACCTTGTGCACCTCCAAGAGGCTGATGAATCATAATCCTAGAATTAGGTAAAGCTAATCTTTTTCCCTTTGCTCCTCCAGAAAGTAGAAATGCTCCCATACTTGCAGCTACTCCAAAACATATTGTCACTACATCAGGTGTTATTTGTTGCATAGTATCGTATATGGCCATACCTGCAGTTACTGAACCTCCAGGAGAATTTATATATATTTGGATGTCTTTTTCGGGATCTTCAGCTTCAAGAAATAATAACTGTGCAACCAGAGAGTCAGATACTTGATCATTTATTCCAGTACCTAAAAAAATTATTCTCTCCCTTAATAGTCTTGAATAAATATCAAAAGCTCTTTCTCCCCTGCCAGATTGTTCTATAACGGTAGGTACGGCTCCAATAGTTTTATCAATACTTCGGTAAGAACTTATTGAACTTTGGATTAAATGTTTTTTTTCTGAGTTCACAAAATACTTTTTTGTCTATAGATAATTTAAGGGTTTTTTGTTTAATTAGTAGGAAATTTCATAAATTATTTTTTTTCTTTTTTATTTTGAGTTTTTGAGGTTTTTGTAGTTTTTGCGGCTTTTGTTTTTTTTGCGGCAGTTTTTGTAGTTTTTTCTTTTACTTCAGAATTTTCTTCAAGCCAAATTATTAATTTTTCTTTGAGTAAATCGTTACTTATTACTTCTGTTAATTTTTTAATATCTATTTGCTTTGAAGATTTAGAGATTGCATCTTCATAATCTTTCATTTTTAAATCAATTTCATCTTTTTCAACTGTTATATTTTCTTTTTCAGCTAATGCTTTTAGAGCTAAATTTCTTTGAACATTTTTTTCGGCTTGAGGCCTTGTGGACTCTGCTAATGATTTAACTAATTCCGGAGTGAATGTAGATTTAACATCAAGACCTTGTTGAGCAAATCTTTGAGCGGTTTGCTCAATATTATTTCTCACTTCTATATCAATCATTGATTTTGGAATTTCAGCAACCAATTCGTTTGTTAAGGCATCTAATAGGGCTTCAATTTTGATATCTTTTTGAGTTTTTTCAAAATTGTCTTTTAATTGCTTTTCAATATCTTTCTTTAACTCTTTTAATGAATCTTTGTTGCCAGACTGTTTTGCAAAATCATCATTAAGTTCAGGTAATTCCTTTTCTTTAAGATCCTTAAGATTTACTTCAAAAATTGCTTCTTTGCCTCTTGAATCTTGATGAGAATAATCTTCTGGGAATTTAAGGTTAAGTGTCTTAGTATCACCAATTTTCATCTTTACGATTCCCTCAACGAAGCCAGGAATCATTTTGTTCTTTTCTAACTCAAGATCCATTGATTCACTCGTTCCACCATCAATCTCTTTACCAGAATCTTTATATTTACCTTTGAAACTAACTACAGCAATATCTCCTAATTTTGCTGCTCTGTTAGTAACTGGAATAATGTTTGCAAACTGATTTCTAGATTTTTCTAGAGCTTCATCTATTGACTTTGGATCAAATTTAGTTTTTGAGATTTCAACATTAAGTCCTTTTGATTTTTTTAGTTTTAATTCGGGTGCAACATCAGTTTGAAGAGTAACCTTAAGTGATTTTTCAGGACTAAACTTTGCAAGTAAAGATTCAAATCCATCTACCAACTCTGGCTCACTAAGTGGCTCTATAGATTCGATTTTTAATGCTTCTTGCCAGGATTTATCAATGATTTTTTCTAGAGCAGAAGCATGTAATTGTGTGATGCCGATTCTTTGGATTAAGACTTGTTTAGGAATTTTACCAAGTCTAAACCCTGGAATTTTAGCCGAACGACTAATGGTACTGATTGTTTCATTTACACACGTTTTGCATGTCTCAGATGATATTTCTAATTCTAGTGAAATTCTACTTTGAGGCAGAGGTGTTGTTTTGACTATTAGTGCATCTTTAGCCATGTTTTTCTAATTTATTACTATGAGCAGAATCTTAATTATTTCACATTATGTGATTTCCTTGAAAGTTAATTTTTTGATAAAGTAAAAAAAATAGTCAATCTATTTATAAAAATCATTTTAAAGTGTGAGACAATCTCCTTATTTGCCTAATAGGCCATTAAAAGTTGCTGTTTTAGGTTCTTCAGGTGCTGTGGGATCTGAATTGCTAAAAATTCTTGAACAACGTGATTTCCCAATATCAGAATTAGTATTGCTTTCATCAGAGCGGTCAGAAGGAAAAAAAATTATTTGGAAAGATGAAGAATTAGTTACAAAAAAAACAACTAAGGAAGAATTTAGGAATCTTGATTTAGTTTTGGCTTCGGCCGGTGGAAGTATTTCAAAAAAATGGTTGTCTACCATTCTTGATCAAAATGCTTTACTGATAGATAATTCAAGTGCTTTCAGATTAGATAAGAACGTTCCTCTTATAGTTCCTGAAGTTAATGGTACTGAAGCACTAAATCATGACGGGGTAATAGCGAATCCAAATTGTACTACCATTTTGTTGACATTAGTTTTAGCTCCGTTAAACAAACTTTCGACTATTCAAAGAGTTATTGTCTCAACATATCAATCTGTCAGTGGTGCAGGTCAACTAGCGATGGAGGAACTAAAACTTTTAACTGAACAATATCTTCAAGGAAATCCGCAAAAAAGTGAAGTTTTGCCATACTCCCTTGCTTTTAACTTGTTTTTGCATAATTCCCCTATGCTTTCAAATAATTACTGCGAAGAAGAGATGAAAATGGTTAATGAGACGAGAAAAATATTAAATATTGCTGATTTAAAGCTCTCTGCTACATGTGTTCGAGTCCCAGTACTGAGAGCACATTCTGAATCTATCAATATTGAATTTGCCGATGTAGTTAAGCCTAGAGATGCTATTAAAGAATTAAAAAAATCTCCTGGAATTGAAGTTATTCAGGATTATAAAAATAATAGATTTCCTATGCCAAATGACGTTATGGGAAGGGATAATGTTGCTGTTGGCAGGCTAAGAACTGATATAAGTCAGTCTCATGGATTAGAATTATGGTTATGTGGAGATCAAATAAGAAAAGGAGCCGCTCTAAATGCTGTTCAAATAGCTGAGTTATTAATTCCAAAAAAATGATTACAGACAAAACTGAGTGTAATAATCCACTATTTGGAAAAATATTGACTGCAATGGTTACTCCATTTACTGAGAATGGCGATGTAGATTATGAACTAGCCATAAAACTTTCAAATTATCTTTTTGAGAACGGTTCCGATGGAATCGTGTTATGCGGTACTACTGGAGAATCCCCAACCCTCTCATGGGAGGAACAGCATGATTTATTTACTGCGGTAAAAGGATCTTTGGATGCAAGCTGCAAAATAATAGTTGGCACTGGTAGCAATTGTACAAGCGAAGCTGTGGAAGCTACAAAAAAAGCTTATGACTCTGGTGCCGACGGTGCTTTGGTCGTTGTTCCTTATTACAATAAACCGCCTCAAGAAGGTCTTTATAAACATTTCAGTTCTATTGCTAAATCTGCAAAGGATTTGCCTCTTATGCTCTATAACATTCCTGGCAGAACAGGATGCAATTTATTACCTGATACTGTGAAGAAACTTATGGATTTCTCAAATATTCTCAGTATTAAAGCTGCAAGCGGTAGAATAGAAGAAGTAACAGAGCTAAGAGCTATTTGTGGCTCAGAACTCTCTGTATATAGTGGCGACGATTCATTGTTGCTTCCAATGTTATCTGTAGGTGCTGTAGGAGTAGTTAGTGTTGCAAGTCATTTAGTTGGATTGCAATTGAAAGAGATGATTCATTCTTTTCAAAGTGGAAAGGTTTCCAATGCTCTTGCTATTCATGAAAAACTTCAGCCTCTTTTCAAAGCTCTCTTTATGACTACTAATCCAATCCCAATTAAGGCTGCTTTGGAGCTATCGGGATGGGATGTAGGTAATCCTAGAAGCCCTTTGTCTCCATTAACCAATGACATGAAAAAACAACTATCTTTTATCCTGAAATCCCTATAATAGGGATTATATTTAACTTGATAATTAAATTTAAATAAACTTTATTTGATTACAAGCAGGCCTTCATAAATTTCAAAATTATGCAATCAAGTACAAATTCAACTGTAAATAGATCTACTCATGATTCATCAAGATCTAAAAGTAATACACCAGCTCTACGAGTAATACCTCTTGGAGGACTACATGAAATAGGAAAAAATACTTGCGTTTTTGAATATGGTGATGAATTAATGCTTGTTGATGCTGGCCTAGCTTTCCCATCTGATGGTATGCATGGCGTAAATGTTGTTATGCCTGATACAACTTTTTTAAAAGAAAATCAAAGAAGAATAAAAGGAATGATTGTTACTCATGGGCATGAAGATCATATTGGAGGTATTTCTCATCATCTAAAGCATTTTAATATTCCGATTATTTATGGCCCAAGACTGGCAATGTCAATGCTTAGAGGAAAAATGGAGGAAGCGGGGGTATCTGATAGAACAACTATACAGACAGTAAATCCAAGAGATGTTGTAAAAGTAGGACAACATTTTTCTGTTGAATTTATTCGAAATACCCATTCTATTTGCGATAGCTTTTCTTTAGCAGTTACAACACCTGTTGGCACAATTATTTTTACGGGAGATTTTAAGTTTGATCATATGCCAGTAGATGGAGAGCAATTTGATATTGAAAGAATGGTGCATTACGGAGAGAAGGGTGTTTTATGCATGTTCAGTGATTCGACTAACGCCGAAGTTCCAGGTTTTTGTCCTTCTGAGAAGACTATCTATCCCTCTTTAGAAAAACATATTGCAGAGGCAAAAGAACGAGTTATCCTTACCACTTTTGCTAGTTCTGTCCATAGAGTGACAATGATCTTAGAATTGGCTATGAAACATGGAAGAAAGGTCGGTTTGTTAGGTAGATCGATGATAAATGTTATTGCAAAGGCAAGAGATATTGGTTATATGAAATGCCCAGATGACTTGTTTGTTCCTATCAAGCAAATTAGAGATTTGCCAGATAGGGAAACCTTATTATTAATGACGGGAAGTCAAGGAGAACCCCTAGCAGCGTTAAGCAGAATCTCTCGCGGTGAACATCAGCATGTTCGTCTTAAGACTACTGATACTGTAATATTTTCAGCTAGCCCAATTCCTGGTAATACTATTTCTGTTGTTAATACAATAGATAGATTAATGAAACTTGGTGCAAAGGTTGTTTATGGAAAGGGTGAGAATATTCATGTTTCAGGTCATGGTTTTCAAGAAGATCAAAAGTTAATGTTGGCACTCGCAAAACCTAAGTTTTTTGTTCCTGTTCATGGAGAACATAGAATGCTTGTTTGTCATGGCAAGAGTGCACAAACTATGGGGGTTCCAAAGGAAAATATCTTAATTATTGAAAATGGAGATGTAGTTGAGTTAACACCTAATTCTATTCAAAAGGGTGATCCTGTAAAAGCTGGGGTTGAACTGCTTGATAACTCACGCAATGGGATAGTAGATGCTCGAGTATTAAAGGAAAGGCAGCAACTAGCTGGGGATGGTGTAGTAACTGTTTTAGCTCCTATTAGTACAGATGGGAAGATGGTTGCGCCTCCCAGAGTTAATTTAAGAGGAGTTGTTACTACTGCAGAGCCAAGAAAAATGTCTATGTGGACAGAACGAGAAATAAGTTGGGTCTTAGAAAATAGATGGAAACAATTATCCAGACAAACTGGGCCGAATAATTTTGAGGTAGATTGGATTGGTGTACAAAGGGAAATTGAAAATGGTTTATCGAGAAGAATGAGAAGAGAATTACAAGTTGAACCACTTATTTTGTGTTTAGTTCAACCTGCTCCAAGTGGAACTCGTGCTTATATCCCAAAGATTACCGAAGAGCAAAATTTCTCCAATCGAAATAGAAATAATAATTTCCATAAGAAATCAAACAATAATCATCCTAATAGTTCAAATAAATCACAAAATACCCAAAAAAGTCCAAAAGTTTCACAGAATCCATCAGCTGAGACTGCTACAGAAGATTCATTTGAAGGTAGAACAAGAAGAAGAAGATCTGCTGTCACCTCTTAACTTTTTCAAAATTTATATAGTTTTTATCCCAAATGATTTTTAAAAACTCTTGCAGATTAATTTGACCTTTATTTTTTTCATAAATTAAAGTTGCTAATTCAGTCAGATTTTTAGAACTACATTGCTTTGCAGATATTTCTTTTAAAAATCTATTTAAGATTGTGCACCTAGCTTCAATACACATACCATTTAGGAGATTCCTATCGATGCCTTTTACATTTTTACAATATAAATACGCTAGTTCACTAAGATCATTACGTTCATTATTGTAGTTGCTCATTTTTTGGGAAAAATTATTTATCCTTTCAGAACAACCAGGATAGATTTCTTCCAAGGTAGGAATAATTTTTTTTCTTACTAAATTTCTTTTTAATTTAAGATCTGAATTTGTAGGATCTTCCCAGACTGGGATCTTCATATCATCGCAAAATTGTTTTGTATCTTCCCTACTGAAAATTAATATTGGTCTTATTAAAAAAATTTGATTTTCTATTAATCTTTTACTCTCAATATTACTCAGACCTGCAAAATTGCTTCCTCTAGATAAATTAAGGATAAATGTTTCTGCATTATCACTACTCGTATGACCAGTTAACAAATAAATATTATGTTTTTGTTGGTTTGTATTTAATAAAGTTTTGGCTCTTTCACATAATTTTTTATATCTCCATTCTCGTGCTTTTTCTTCTGAAGAAATACTTTCTTTATTTGCTTGATCAAAAGAGAATGAAATATTTTTCTCTTCGCAATAATATTTTAATTCAAGAGCATATAGTGATGATTTTTCATGCCACTGATGATCACCATGCCAAACACTAATAGACCAATTATGTAGTTTTCTTAGGTCATTAATTAGGGTTAATAAGGCCATTGAGTCTTGCCCCCCGGAAACACTTATTAAAATATTGGATCCTTTGGGAATTAATATTTTTTTTGTAAGAATTTCCTTATGAAGCTGATGATGCCATGATGACCAATTTTGCTGACTTAATTTTTTATCAGTCATTTTGTGTTGCTCAGATAATATTTTTTAAAAAATGCACTGTTTTAC
This sequence comes from Prochlorococcus sp. AG-418-G23, assembly GCA_003214195.1. Taxonomy (GTDB): domain Bacteria; phylum Cyanobacteriota; class Cyanobacteriia; order PCC-6307; family Cyanobiaceae; genus Prochlorococcus_A. Next base: position 17,425 of record QCLY01000011.1, on the reverse strand, counting down.
TAAAACAATGTCACAATCGGGTAATAAATTCATTAAGTAAATGAGTCTGATTAATCTTTTGCCACAAAAAATCAAAGAAGAGTTAAGAAGCAAATCCTTACTCAAAGTTATTTCAGGATTGAATAATTTCGATGTTCAATCTGTGAAAATAATTGTTGAGGCTGCTTCATTAGGAGGTGCAGATCTTGTCGATATTGCTTGTAAGCCTGAACTAGTTGATTTAGCACTCAAGAATTCCACACTACCTGTTTGTGTTAGTTCAGTAGTGCCTCAATCTTTTCAAGATTCTGTAAAAGCAGGAGCATCATTAATTGAAATAGGAAATTATGATACTTTTTATGAAAAAGGTATTAATTTTTCAGATAAAAAAGTTTTAAACATTACAAAAGAGACGAGGGATTTATTGCCAAATGTTCCTTTATCAGTAACTGTTCCCCATACTATGCATATTGATAAACAAGTTGATCTTGCTTTAAAGCTAGTAGAAGAAGGTGTTGACATTATTCAAACAGAAGGTGGTACCAGTTCCACTCCGTACTCTTCAGGAATTCAAGGCTTTTTTGAAAAATCAGTACCAACTCTTGCAGCTACCTATGCAATTCATCAAGAATTTAATAAACAATCTCTGAATATACCAATCATGAGTGCCTCTGGATTAAGCCAAGTCACTTGTCCACTAGCAATATCCTCTGGAGCCTCAGCAGTTGGCGTTGGATCTGTAGTTAACAAATTAGATGATTTAATATCGATGATTGCGGTTGTTAGGGGCTTAAAAGAATCTTTGATAAATTCAATAATTGGAGAAAAAATTTCTTAGTATAGCAATACCCTTTTGCTACTAGGTTGATGAACAACTATAAGCTTCAAGCTCCTTATGAACCAAGTGGAGATCAACCAGAAGCAATTAAAAAATTAGTTAAAGGCGTTAATACTGGTAAAGAGTTTCAGACTCTTTTAGGAGCTACCGGAACTGGTAAAACATTTACAATTGCAAATGTAATTCAACAAACAGGAAGACCAGCACTTGTATTAGCCCATAACAAAACGTTAGCTGCACAACTATGTAATGAATTAAGGGAATTTTTTCCAAAAAATGCTGTTGAGTACTTCATTTCTTACTACGACTATTATCAACCTGAAGCTTATGTACCTGTAAGTGATACTTACATAGCCAAAACAGCTTCAATTAATGAAGAAATAGATATGCTTAGGCATTCTGCAACACGCTCATTATTTGAAAGAAAAGATGTAATTGTTGTAGCCTCAATAAGTTGTATTTATGGTCTTGGTATACCGAGTGAGTATCTAAAAGCTGCAGTTAAATTTGAAGTGGGAAAATCAATAAATCTACGTTCTTCCTTGAGGTCTCTCGTTGAAAATCAATATACTAGAAATGATATCGAAATTACTAGAGGTAGATTCAGAATTAAAGGTGATGTTTTAGAAATCGGTCCAGCTTATGAGGATAGATTAATTAGAATCGAATTATTTGGTGACGAAGTCGAAGCTATTAGATATGTTGACCCTATTACAGGAGAAATACTTGAAAGTTTGGAACAAGTTAGTGTTTACCCAGCGAAACATTTTGTGACCCCAAAAGAAAGACTTGAGAGTGCAATAAGTGCAATTAGAAGTGAATTAAAAACTCAAGTAGATAAATTTACCTACGAAGGAAAATTATTAGAGGCTCAACGTCTAGAACAACGCACAAAATATGATTTAGAAATGCTTAGAGAGGTTGGTTATTGTAATGGAGTTGAAAATTATGCTCGTCATTTATCAGGCAGGGAGGAAGGTTCACCGCCAGAATGCTTAATAGATTACTTTCCCAAAGATTGGCTGTTGGTAGTTGATGAGAGTCATGTAACATGTCCTCAACTTCATGCAATGTACAATGGTGATCAATCTAGAAAAAAAGTTTTAATAGATCATGGTTTTAGATTGCCCAGTGCTGCAGATAATAGACCTTTAAAATGTGAAGAGTTTTGGGAAAAATCAAGACAGACATTATTTATAAGTGCAACTCCGGGGCAATGGGAATTAGATCAATGTGGTGGTGAATTTATTGAGCAAGTTATAAGACCAACTGGGGTATTAGATCCTGTAATTGATGTAAGACCTATTGAGGGCCAAATCGAAGATTTGTTATCTGAAATAAGAATTAGATCTGAAAAGAATCAAAGAGTGCTAGTGACAACACTTACTAAGAGAATGGCTGAAGATCTAACTGATTTTTTATCTGAAAATAAAGTAAGAGTTAGATATTTGCATTCCGAAATCCATTCAATTGAAAGAATTGAAATTATTCAAGACCTCAGAATGGGCGAATATGATGTTTTGGTAGGAGTTAATTTATTAAGAGAGGGACTAGATCTTCCTGAAGTATCCTTAGTTGCCATTTTAGATGCTGATAAAGAAGGTTTTCTCAGAGCTGAAAGGTCATTGATTCAAACAATAGGAAGAGCTGCAAGACATGTTGAAGGTGTTGCCTTGCTTTATGCAGATAACTTCACAGATTCAATGAAAAGAGCAATATCTGAAACTGAAAGAAGAAGAACTATTCAAAAAAAATATAACCAACTCAACGGTATTACTCCAAAACCCGCAGGCAAAAAAATAGAAAATTCAATATTATCTTTTCTAGAACTTTCCAGAAAGCTAGATGCTGGTGGTTTATCTAAAGATTTAATAAATATAGTTAATAATAAAACTGACGCAATTCTCGGTTCCAGTGATAATCAATGTTTGCTCGAAGAATTGCCTGACCTAATAGAAAAGTTAGAAATTAAAATGAAAGATGCTGCAAAAGATTTAAATTTTGAAGAAGCAGCAAATTTGAGGGATAGAATCAAAAAATTAAGACAAAAATTGGCAAGAAATAATTAAAAAAACTTATTTTTCTAATTCGAAATGATTATGAATCGCTTTAACTGCTTTGTCACAATCTTTTTCTAAGACAATACATGAAGTTCTGATTTCACTAGTGGCAATCATTTCAATATTGATATTTTGGTCAGCTAATGCTCTAAATATTTTTCCAGCCGTTCCAACCTTAAATGCCATTCCCGCTCCTACAGTACTTACTTTGGCGATAGCAGGGCCATCTTCAATGAATGATCCGGGTAATTTTTTTGTTAAGGACTCAAAAACTAAGTTAGCTTTTTCTCTATCTTGTTTATTCATTGTAAGACTAATATCCTTAGTTTTTAAAGAGGAAATTCTTTCAGACTGAACGATAGTATCGAAAAGTAAATTATTTTCAGCTAATGCTAAACATATAGATGCTGCTACACCTGGACGATCAGGCAGTTTTCGAAAACTTACTTGAACTTGGTTTTTATCTAATGCAATTCCTCTTACTTCAGGTTGATCTTGTTTTTTATTGATTGGATTAACAAATATTTGTGTATCAGATAACTTAAATTTCTCAGCAACAAATCTAATAGCTTTTGGAATATTATTGATTTCAATTACACAGCTGACTTTAATTTCACTTGTAGCTATTAACCTGACATTTATATTCGCTTGAGATAAAGTATCAAATAAATCAGCAGAAACACTAGGTCTGCCCATAATGCCTGCTCCTTGAATACTTAATTTAGTCATGTTTGTTTTTAAGTTATATTCTCCTCCTAATTGACTAGTTATAAGTTCACATTGTTCTGCAGTCTTTTTTAATTCTAATTCACTAACAGTAAATGTAATATCGTTTTTATTTCCATCATTTGTCGCTTGTATTATTAAATCTACATTAATACTTGCTTCTGAAAGTTTTTCAAATATTTGTGCAGCAATCCCAGGCCTATCAGGAATATTTGAGAGGCTGAATACTGCTTGGTTTTCTAATACCTCAAGACTATTGACTGTTTTTGTTAATTCTAAGCTTCCTCTTTTTAGCGGGAGAGGTTGGATTTGACTTTCAAGGAGAGTCCCACTTGAGTCACTTTGGCTTGATTTGACACACAATTTAATTCCATAATTGCGAGCAATTTCTACTGCTCTTGGATGCAGAACTGAAGCACCGACACTTGCAAGTTCAAGCATTTCCTCGCAGCTAATTTTATCTAAGAGTTTTGCATTAGGAACAATTCTGGGATCAGTAGTAAGAACCCCTGGAACGTCTGTATAAATTTCGCACGTCTCAGCTCCTAAAGCAGTTGATAAAGCTACTGCGGAAGTATCTGAACCACCTCTACCCAAAGTTGTAATTTCCATTGAACCCGTATGGCTTAATGTTGTTCCTTGAAATCCAGCCACTACAACCACAAAACCCTGATTTATATAATTTTGGATCCTTTCTGTTTTAATATCCAGAATTCTCGCTTTCCCATGAATTGATTCAGTAATAATTCCAACCTGGCTACCGGTCATTGAAATTGCAGGTATTCCGTATTCGTTTAATGCCATTGAGAGAAGAGCTATGGTTACTTGTTCCCCAGTTGAGAGAAGCATATCCAATTCTCTTCTATTAGGATTTTTACTAATTGAATCCGCTAAACAATTTAAATCATCTGTAGTTTGCCCCATTGCAGAGACAACTACGACAATTTCATTTCCTGCTTCTTTGCTTTGACAGATGCTACTTGCAATATTTTTAATTTTTTTAATATCACCTACAGATGTACCGCCAAATTTTTTTACTAGTAAAGCCATATTTAAATCATAATGTAAATTCTTAAACTTATAATTTGGTTAACTTAAATTAATTAATTTCTCTGTAAAAACATTTATGGGCTTATTACCTTGTTTTAGTAATGATTCAATATCTAGTAAGTTACTCATTAAATTAATTAAATATTCTTGAGATACATTCTTAACTTTTCTTCGAATAAAAAAAATTCTTTTTGGATTAGAAATGCCTGCAAGATTACAAATCTTTTCTGCATTATCGTTACCTAAACTAACAGCTAATTTTATAATTGTATGAATTCTTATTTGACTAATTAGACCTGCATTTAGTTTTAAAGCAGGTTCTCCTTTCTGTAAGGAATAATTTATTTCTATGAGGCTTTCATTAATATTTTTTTGTAAGAGAAGGTCAATGATTTTGAAAATATTGGATTGATGATCACTAAATATTTTTTTTACATCAATACTTCTAAGAAAAAGTTGTGAATTCGAATCACTTGATACTGCAGAAAGGTATGTTTTTGCTTTGGCTAATTCACTTATTAGTTTAAAACTATCATTACCAACTGAATCAATTATTAATTCAGCTGCATTTTTATCAATTTTGATATTCATTTCATTTGCTGCATCTTCTAAAAATCTTTTTTGTCCTTCATAATCCCAGATTTCAGGTAAAGAAAATGACTTTTCTTTAGCTAAATTATTTTTGATAAGTTTTTGTAAAAATTTAGTACTCTTTAGTCTTGAATCTGGTTTTTTTGTATTTTGTAAAATTAAATAAGTATTTTGAGGTATATTATCATGAATTTTTTCAAATTTAGTTCTTAGATCCTCATTTTTGGCAGTAAAAATTGGATTATTTTTCAATGTAACTATTCTGTATCCGTCTCCTAAAGGAGGTGTAAGAACTTCATCAAAAGCTTTATTGACTTGTTCATCATCATCTCCATTTAAATTTGTTACGTTTATTTCTTTCCATTCTTTGGATACTTCCTTATCAATTAATTTTTGAATAAATGTATTTTGAGCATTTAAATCATTACCCCATAATATTTGTATTGGCATAATAGCTCAATAAAAACCTTATATTAACTATGATTACTTCTAACACAAATTAAATTTAATGGTAATAGAACATCCAATTTTTTTGGAAAGCATCAGATTCATAAGATCTCATTTATTAGCCAATGATCTAAATTATTTAGAAAAAAAAGTGTTAGAGAGATTAGTCCATACTTCAGGAGATTTTTCAGTTCAAAATCTTGTAAATTTTAGTGAAGGTGCTTGCGAAAAAGGGCTTCAGGCACTTAAAAATGGTGCTCCAATTTTAACTGATACTGATATGGCTGCAGCAGCAATAAAAACCATGGCAGAAAATACCACTAGGAATAAAGTATTCACCGCTAGTATGTGGTTTGGAAAAAATAATCAGACCAACTTAACTAAAACTGCATATGGCTTAAGTGAAGGTTGGAAGGAATTATCCGCTAAGAATTCTGGAAGCAAATTACCTATTGTAGTTATTGGCAGTTCGCCTACAGCGTTAACTTATTTAATTGATATATTAGAGAATGCAAAAGATTTACCTAGTTTAATTATCGGAATGCCTGTTGGATTTATTGGAGTAGAGAAAAGCAAATACAAACTAATTTCTACCGATCTTCCTAGGATTGTTTTGAATTCAACTAGAGGAGGTGCTGCCATGGCAGCAGCTGCGGTTAATGCCTTATTGAGGGAAACTGTTTAAAAAGTATTTATTTTTTAAAAATATCAAAAATCTATTTAATATCATAATTTAATTTGTTATTTTTTTCCAAAGAATTTAAAACTGATTTTGCTTTTTCTATAACTTCTTTTGGAACCCCTGCTAATTTAGCTGCTTCTATGCCATAGCTTTTGTTTGAGCCCCCTTTCACAATCCTGTGGCTAAAAAATAGCTGATCGTTATTTTGTTCTACTAAAACTTGAAAATTTTGTATATTTTTATTTGAATTTTTTAAATAATTAAGCTCATGATAGTGCGTAGCAAAAATAGTATTACATTGAATTTTTTTTGCAAGATATTCACTTACTGACCAAGCTATTGAAAGTCCATCAAAAGTAGATGTCCCTCTGCCTATCTCATCAAGTAAAACTAGTGAGTTAGAAGTTGCCTGATTTAGAATTGATGCAGTTTCAGACATTTCTACCATAAATGTTGATTGTCCAGATGATTGATCATCAACAGCCCCAATTCTTGTGAAAATCCTATCTGCAATCTTGATTTCAGCATTATTAGCAGGAACAAAGCTTCCAATTTGTGCGAGAATTTGTATTAAACCAAGTTGTCTTATGAAGCAACTTTTTCCGCTTGCATTGGGACCAGTTAATATAATTAATTTTTGATTCTCCTCAAAAGAGATATCGTTTGCTACAAACTTTTTATCATTTAACAATTGCTCCACAATTGGATTTCTTCCTGCGATAATTTTTGTACTATTTTTTGTCCTTGAATCATTTATTGGTATTAATGAAGGTTTTATAAAATTGTTTTCTACTGAAGTAATTGATAAACCAAGCAGTGCATCAAGAGATGCTATGGATTTTGCGATTGATCTTATTTGTTTTGTTTTTTCAGCAACTATATTTCTTAATTCGCAGAAAATTTCATATTCTTTTGATGAAGCTCTACTTTTTATTTGGAAAATCTTATTTTCTTTATTTTTAATTTCTGAAGTGATATACCTTTCTTCATTAGTAAGTGTTTGCCTTTTGATCCAATGTTGTGGAGCTAAATTAACTTTTGACTTATTTATAGAAATGTAATAACCAAAATTTTTATGAAATTGAATTTTTAGGTTTGAAATTTTGCTAATTTTCCTTTCCTTTACTTCCTCTTTATTTAGCCACTCAGAGTAATCATCCATTAAATTGCGTAAACCATCTAATATATTGTCAACACCATCGTGGATCATGCCTCCTTCACTAATATTGAGAGGAGGATTTTCTACTAGTTTAAAACTTATAGTATCAGCTAATTCTAAGAGTCCTTCATCAATATTTTTTAATTGATCAGTCCAATCTGGGACATCATATTTAAATAATTGAATTATGGATTTTAGTCTAGGCAATTTTTTTAAACCTTCAGCTATTGCAATTAAGTCTCTGGGACTTGCATGACCTGCACAAGCTCTACCTGCAAGTCTTTCTAAATCTCCCATTGCTCTAAGTAAATTTTGGGTATCTGTACGTAATTTTTTAGATTCAAAAAAGTTTGTAATTATATTTTGTCTTTTATAAATTTCACTAACGTTTAATAGTGGTGAATCTATCCACCTTCTTAAACACCTTGCACCCATGCAAGTATAAGTTCTATCAATACTCCATAGTAGGGAACCTACATAATTGTTCTCTCGTTGTGTATTTTTGATTTCTAAGTTTTTTTGAGTTTGATAATCAATAATTAATTTGTTATGACCATATTGGATTTGTGGAAAGTCTAATGAGATTTTTAAAGAAGAATCTTTATCTAAATTTGAAGGATTAATTTTTTCTAAATAATTTAATAAACCTCCAAGTGATCTAGTTGCATTGTTTAAATTTTTAAGTCCTATTCCCTCAAGGTTTGCAATTTGGAAATAATTTTTTATTAGATAATTTGCTTCATTAATTCCAAAATTAGTCTCTTGAGAAACAGTATATGTAATTTGATTATTTCCTTTAATTAATACATTTCTTACTGCATTGCTTCCTACAATGATTTCTGAAGAATCTAATTTAATAATTTCATCAAATAGTTTTGACAGAGATTGGCCTTCTAAAGTTATTAATTCTCCTGTGCTTACATCAGCTTTTGATATACCCCATTCATAAGATTCATCTGAGTTTTCCTCTGATAAGTAAATAGCAGCTATCCAATTATTTTTCTTTGCTATCAACATCCCCTCTTCAATTACCGTTCCAGGAGTAATTATTCTTGTTATTCCTCTTTTAATTGGAGTCCCATAATTGCCAGAACTTTTTTCTAATTGATCGCATATAACCACAGAATAATTTTTTCTAATTAAATCAGCACAGTATCTCTCCATTGCATGATGGGGAACCCCTGCCATAGGGATCTTACCAATCTCTTTACCAGCATCTTTGCTAGTAAGCGTTATTTCTAAAAGGTTAGATATTAATACAGCGTCCTCAAAAAAACATTCAAAAAAATCTCCTAATCTATAAAGTAATAACCTATCTTTATTTTCTTCTTTTAAAGTTACATAATGCTTTATTACAGGAGTTAATTTCAGTTTTGAAACTGTTTTATAGCTATAAGATTCTTCATTGATGCAAACATTTTTATTATTTGAAATTAAATCAGTCTTAAATTTATTTATTAAATTAGTTGAATTTTTTCTTTGTCTGGGTCTTTTTTGCGATTCTTTTTTTAAATCTTCCAAAGATAAATCTTCTGGAATTTTTGTTATTTCTTCTTGCTCATTATTATCATTACCAATCGCAAATAAATTCTTTTGAATTACTATATCTTCTTGCATACTTTTTTAACTCCTAAATAGATATTAGGTAGAATTTTTTTTTTTGCATTTAAAGTGGCTAAAGTATGTAAATTTTCTCTAAAAATTATCATTTTCATGAGATTATAGTATTTATAATATTTGAAACTTAATACTGAATTATGCAGGCTGTTAACTTTTTCTTCGTAAATGCTCTATTATTCGCTTCTTTAATTGCGGTAGTTGGAGTACCCGTTTTATATGTGACTCAACCTTCTACTGAGGAAGGACAGCGAGAAAGTAGGAGAAAAATTTACTCTATTGCTGCTGTTTGGGTTGTTTTGGTTTTTGTTACAGGGATAGTTTCTTCATTAGTTTGAACTTAATACCTTTTCGTGAGAGTCTATTAATATATCTAAGTTAAATTTAATGGCTATTTTTGAGGGTTCTTTTACTAATGCCTCTACTTTAAAAGTTGGGATTGTAATAGCAAGATTTAATGATTTAATTACAAATAAAATTCTATCTGGTTGTCTTGATTGTTTAAAAAGACATGGTTTAGATACTTCTGAATTAAGCAATCAAGTAGATATAGTTTGGGTTCCTGGTTCATTTGAATTACCAATCGCAGCTAAAACCCTCATGAAAAAAAAGAGTTATGACGTTGTAATTGCTCTTGGCGCTGTGATCCGTGGTGAAACTTCCCACTATGATGTAGTTATATCTGAGGCTAGCAAGGGTATTTCGCAAGTCTCAAATGAAAATAATGTTCCAATTATTTTTGGAGTTTTAACTACTGATACTATGCAGCAGGCTTTAGAAAGAGCAGGGATTAAAAATAATCTTGGTTGGAATTATGCTTTACAAGCAATTGAGATGGGATCCTTAATTAAAAATTTAAATTAATTGAAAAAATTTAATTATTTTTATCATTGATCCCTTCTTTGAGATAAAATAAAAAAGTTATGCGGATGTAGCTCAGTGGTAGAGCATCTCCTTGCCAAGGAGAATGTCGAGAGTTCGAATCTCTTCATCCGCTCTTAATGTTTGTATCTTTTAGAATATTTATAATAAAAGTTTCGTAATGACAAGAGTAATTTCTACTGAGGATTTAAAGGGATTATTTACTAAACCTTATGGTACGGATGCGCCAACAAGACAAAAATGGGCTGAATTTTATAATGAGAATGTTATTTTTACAGACCCAACTCAAGAAACAGAGGGCTTAGATTCTTATGTTAAAGCTCAAGAAAAGCTAGTTAAAAGATGTGATGATGTTTTTTTAGAAACTCATGCAATTTCCATAACTGGGGATTGTGGATTTGTTGAATGGACAATGGGTTTAAAAATTATGGGTAAAGAATTTATTTACCCTGGAACTACTCGTTTATTATTTGGTGAAAATGGATTAATCAAAGAGCACAGAGATTACTTTGATTTTTGCGGACCAACTTTTGGACCAGTTCCTATATTAGGACCTTTTATAAGATGGCTTTATAGAAAATTTGTATCTTGATTTTGTTTCTCAAGAAACAAAGTGCTTTATATTTCACGAATCAACAAATTTTGAGAAGTAACTTCTTTAAAATCAAATTGAGAATAAAATAATTTTTTATTTGTTGTCATTAAATATAATTTTTTTGTATTTTTAATTTTTTTAGAAGATAAAAGACTTTTTACAATTAATGTGCCAAAACCTTTGCCTTGATGATTTTGATCAATAACAATATCCCAAAGTACTCCGCGGTAAATCCCATCGGTTAAAGCTCTACCAAAACCAACTATTTCCTCACCAACCCAAAGACTTATTACGACATCACTTTTAGCGAGACATTTTTTTAGATCATTAATTGTTCTATTTTTTGCCCAGAAAGCATTGGTATCTAGTAATTTTTGTAGCTTAATTAATCCATTTGTTGGTTTAAGATTAGGACCTAATCCAAAAACCCTTAACCCTAGAGCTCCTTTGCCATGTTTGATTAAAGATATTTCTTGCATTTATTAAAAAGATTTTTGAAAAGTGATGTCAGCTAGGTTATTTTTGTGACTTCAATTTAAATACCTTAATCGATCGTTTCTATAAAATAAAGAGATAATAGTTTTCTTCATTCTGTTGTAACGCACTAATTTATAATGTTTGTAATAAGATGATTTTTAGGGACTGTTATTTATGCTAAAACTTTTGTTGGGAGATCCGAATACGCGAAAGTTAAAGCGCTATCAACCAATAGTGGAAGAGATAAATTTCTTAGAAGAAGAAATTTCTGTATTGACTGACGATGATTTGAGAAAAGAAACTAATAATCTTAAAACAAAAATCTCATCAGAATTGGATATTAAAAAACAAAAAGAACTCTTAGAGGAATTCCTTCCTAAGGCCTTTGCAATTGTCAGAGAAGCAAGTAGACGTGTTCTCGATATGAGACATTTTGATGTTCAGTTAATAGGTGGAATGGTTTTACATGAGTGTCAAATTGCTGAGATGAAGACTGGAGAGGGAAAAACTCTAGTCGCAACATTACCTTGTTATTTAAATGCTTTAACAGGGAAAGGGGTTCATGTCGTTACTGTTAATGATTACTTAGCAAGAAGAGATGCAGAGTGGATGGGACAAGTTCATCGTTTTTTAGGTTTATCTGTTGGTTTGATTCAGCAAGATATGAGTCCAGTTGAGAGAAAGAAAAATTATGATTGTGATATAACTTATGCCACGAATTCTGAATTAGGATTTGATTATTTAAGGGATAATATGGCTACCGATATAAGTGAGGTAGTGCAAAGAAATTTCAATTACTGTGTAATTGATGAGGTTGATTCAATATTGATTGATGAAGCTAGAACACCTTTAATAATTTCTGGTCAAGTTGAAAGACCGCAAGAAAAATATCAAAAAGCTGCAGAATTATCTCTGGAATTAATCAAAGCTAAAGAATTAAGTAAAGATGGGATTGATCCTGAAGGGGATTATGAAGTTGATGAGAAGCAGAGAAGTTGTATATTAACTGATCAGGGTTTCGCTAAATGTGAAGAGTATTTAGGAGTAAATGATTTATATAATCCCCAAGATCCTTGGGCGCATTATATAACTAACGCTTTGAAAGCTAAAGAATTATTCATAAAAGATGTTAACTATATTATTAAAAAAGATGAGGCTGTGATAGTGGATGAGTTTACTGGCAGGGTTATGCCAGGAAGACGTTGGAGTGATGGACAACATCAGGCAATTGAGGCAAAAGAGAGTCTTAAAATTCAGCCAGAGACTCAAACATTAGCATCAATTACTTATCAAAACTTTTTCCTTTTATATCCAGGTCTTGCAGGAATGACAGGTACTGCAAAAACTGAGGAAGTTGAATTCGAAAAAACTTATAAATTAGAATCAACAGTTATACCGACAAATCAAATTAGAAAGAGAGAAGACTGGCCTGATCAAGTTTTTTAAGACAGAGATTGGTAAATGGAAAGCAGTAGCTAAAGAAACTGCAAAAATTCATAGAAATGGCAGACCTGTCTTAGTTGGTACAACAAGTGTTGAAAAAAGTGAGTTATTAAGTTCACTCTTATCAGAAGAAAATATTCCACATAATTTGTTAAACGCTAAACCAGAGAATGTCGAGCGTGAGGCAGAAATTGTAGCTCAGGCTGGAAGAGCAGGTGCTGTTACTATTGCCACTAATATGGCTGGAAGGGGAACAGATATAATTCTTGGCGGTAATAGTGATTATATGGCAAGACTGAAACTAAAAGAGATTTTAATCCCTCTGCTAGTTAAGCCTGATAATGAACATAAGCCACCAATCCCTAAACAAAGAAATTCAAAAGGCAAAGGAGGTTTCTCTAAAAAAGTCAGCTCGACTTTAAAAAAGAACATTCCAAATTCTCCAACTAGTCTCTATCCCTGTAAGTTGAATGAAGAAATTGAAAAGAACCTTTCAATTTTATCTAAAAAACTTGTTGAAAATTGGGGAGAAAGACAGCTTTCTGTTTTAGAGCTAGATGATAGGATTGCTACTGCTTCAGAAAAAGCTCCAACTGATGATAATTTAATACAACACTTGAGAGAAGCTTTATCATCAGTAAAAGAAGAATATCAAAGAGTATTATCTTACGAAGAAAAAAAAGTTCGAGAAGTAGGGGGTTTACATGTTATTGGTACTGAGAGACATGAATCAAGGAGAGTCGATAATCAACTTAGAGGTAGAGCAGGAAGACAAGGTGACCTTGGCAGTACAAGATTCTTTTTATCTTTAGAAGATAATTTACTAAGAATTTTTGGAGGCGATAGAGTAGCAAATTTAATGAATGCTTTTAGGGTTGATGAAGATATGCCTATCGAGTCAGGAATGCTCACTAGATCTTTAGAAAGTGCTCAAAAGAAAGTTGAGACCTATTATTACGATATAAGAAAACAAGTTTTTGAATATGACGAAGTAATGAATAACCAAAGAAAAGCAGTTTATAGCGAGAGACTACGAGTACTACAAGGAATTGATTTAAAAAGGCAAGTAATAGGCTATGGAGAAAGAACAATGAGTGAAATTGTCGAGGCTTATATTAATCCCGATCTGCCTCCTGAGGAATGGAATATTGATCAATTACTTTCTAAAGTCAAAGAATTTATATATTTATTAGATGATCTTAAAGCAGATGATATAAATTTATTGTCAATAGAGGAATTAAAAAACTATCTTCAGGAGCAACTGCGAATTGCTTATGATTTAAAAGAATCACAAATAGAAAAAATACGTCCAAGATTAATGAGAGAAGCTGAAAGATTTTTTATCTTGCAGCAAATCGATAATTTATGGCGAGAACATCTTCAATCAATGGATTCATTAAGAGAATCAGTTGGATTGAGAGGCTACGGACAAAAAGACCCATTAATCGAATATAAAAATGAAGGATATGACATGTTTCTTGAAATGATGACCAATATGAGAAGAAATGTTATTTATTCCATGTTTATGTTTCAGCCTAAAACTGATCTGGATGAAAACAAATAAAACAAGTTTTAATCATCTCCAAGAAATTCTATAATTTCTTTATCTTTAAGATTTTGAGCATTACCTAGTTTAGAAGTATCTATGGATTCTGAATTAGCGAGACACTGATTAATTTTTTGTAATTTCAGAATTTCATTTTCAAGTGAATCTATTCTATCCATTAAATTTTTAATTACATTCGCTTCTGCGTCTGGTAAAGCAGAGTGCGCTAAAGGATTAACTTTGACGCCACTTTGATGCACTACTCTGCCAGGAACCCCAACCACTGTACTGTTCCCCTCTACATTACGAACAACTACTGATCCAGCACCAATACGGGTATTAGATCCTACAGTAATGGATCCAAGAACTTTTGCACCTGCTCCAACTACAACATTTTCCATTAATGTTGGATGTCTTTTTCCATGACTTTTGCCAGTACCTCCTAATGTAACACCCTGATAAAGCAGACAATTATTGCCTATTTCAGCAGTTTCACCAATTACAACTCCCATGCCATGATCAATAAAAACTCGTTTACCAATTTTGGCCCCTGGATGAATTTCAATCCCTGTTAGCAACCTATTGAGATGACTAAAGAATCGAGGAATTAAAGGAATTTTTAATTGCCATAATTTGTGAGTTAATCTATGCATAACAATTGATTGAAATCCTGGATAGCAAAGAAAAATCTCTAATATTCCTCTTGCAGCAGGATCTCTCTCTTTAATAATATCTATATCTGATTTAAAAGTTCTAAACATATCTGCTAATTAATAACTCCAATTTCTTTTTTTAATTGATTAATTGTTTCAATACTCAAATAATTTTTGGCGCATATTATTTGGGGTAATCGAATAAGCTGAGATCTGTTTTTTAATAGAGTATTTTCTACAACTGCTAAACTTGGACCATCACATACTATGTGGTTTGAAGATTTTAAAAGTGATAGCAGTCTACTACTGTTATCTGAAATTGCTGTCATAAGAATTAATTCATTACCTCGCATGCTATGTATGATTACTTCCGCTGCCCTCAACAAACCAGGACTAATACTAACAATACCTACACAACTTCCAGCGTTAAGTTCTTGGAGGATTTTCAACTCTTTTTGAAAGTTGCTCAAGTCAACTGCTATAGCTCGAACACCATGTTGTTTAGCAACTTTTTCAAGAGGCTGCAAGAAATATCGACTTGTAACAATAGTACCATTGTTTGAATTACTCAAAACTTTTTCTAATTCTTCTACAGGAACAACTTCCACTGGGACATTTACTTTTGGAGATAGGTCTTCTGCAATTAACATGGAAGCACCAATGTCCTCTCTGGGAGTACTGACGATAATTCTTGCTCCGCATCTAATACGCCAATCAATTTCATTGGTTAATATGTCTCTAGTTTCATGTAAGGTGCAGCCTAGATTAATTAAGTTATCAATAGCCTTTTTTGCTTCTTGATCTGGTAGCTTATTTATTTTGTCTTTTGAATAAACTGATTTCTTAAATTCTCTTTTATTAAGATTATCTCTTACATAAATACCTGATCCAGCTATCGCTTCAACAACTCCATCTATTTCCAGTTGTCTGTAAACTTTACTTATAGTATTACGATGAAGTCCAGTCTGCATTGCAAGTTGTCGAGTACTGGGTAGCCTGTGTCCTGGTGGATAATGTCTTGCTGCTATTGCAAAGCAAATTTGATTATATAGTTGTGTTGATGCTGGAATATCACTTTCTTGTTGAATATGAAATCTCACTTTAGAAAAATCCTGACTTGTTAATTTTTACTCATGGTGACACTTTAACATTCGTCATCGTTTTTAGATAACAATTTCTCATCCTTCATCTTTTTTAATCAAAGGAGTTTTTCTTGGGCTTAAAAACATAATCATGTTTCTCCCTTCTCTTTTTGGTTTTTGTTGAACTTCTGATTGTTCTTCTAAATCATTGGCCATTCTTAAAAGAAGTGTTTCAGCTAAATTTGAGTGTTGAATCTCTCTACCTCTAAAGATTACGGTGCACTTTACCTTATCTCCGGATTTTAAGAATTTAGTAGCTTGACCAATTCGTACGTCGTAATCATGCTTATCAATCTTATATCTCATTTTTACCTCCTTAACTTCTGTTTGATGTGATTTTTTTCTTGCTTCTTTTGCTTTTTTTTCTTGTTCAAATTTATATTTTCCATAATCCATGATTCTACATACAGGTGGATTTGCTTTTTCGCTTACTAACACTAAATCAAGGTCTCTTTGAGAAGCTATTTCTAATGCTTCTAATCGCTCTATCACACCTAACTGTTTTCCATCTGAATCCACTACTCTTAATTGAGGATATTTTATTCTTTCATTTATGTTAGGGAGCTCTCTTACAGGGGCTCGGCGGTCAAATCGTGGGCGTGGTGGCATTCAGTTTAGTTTAAAAATTGATTTGGACAATAAACAAATCTATTATTATAAATTTAGCCTAAAAAAGACTCTATTTTAATTATTGCATCTTTTAGCAGGTTTTTGTTATCAAGCCAAATAGGATTATTTTTGTTACGAAACCATGTTTTTTGTCTTTTAGCAAATTGGATCGTTTTTGTAGAAGCCAACTCTATCGCATCGTCAATAGTTAACTTGTTATCTAGGAAAGCCCTAGCTTCTCTATAACCTATCGTTTCTAGAATTGGGAGATCAGATCCATATTGAGCAATAAGACGCTTTGTTTCTTCAATCATTCCAGATAAGAACATATTTTTTGTCCTTTGAAAAATTCTTTCTTTTAAATTATCCCTATTTAATCCAAGTTCTAGTACACGCCAGTTAGGTGGATTTTGCACTTTCTGACTTGAAAAAGATTTACCTGTTGCGTAAAAAACTTCTAAAGCTCTTATTGTTCTTATATGATCAGTAGGATTTATTTTTTTTGTTGATATTGGATCACAATTTTTTAAGAGTTCCCAACATATCTTTTGGCCAAGTTCTTCTAATTGTTCTCTTAAATATTGTTGAGGAGGAATATTCGGCACAAAAAAACCTTTTGTTATCGCGTTCATATACAAACCACTTCCTCCAACCAGAAAAGGTAAGTTATTATTTTTAATCTCACTCTTTATTGATTTATGAGCAATTTCTTGAAATTGCTTTACATTCATATGATTTATAGGCTCCTCAATATCTATCAAAAAATGCTTTACTTTTTTTTGTTGCTTAATAGATGGTTTGGCTGTTCCAATATCCATTGATTTATAAATTTGTCTTGAATCAATATTATGTATGCGAGTTTTAAAATATTCTGCAATTTCAATAGCTAACTCTGTTTTGCCACTTGCTGTGGGTCCAATTAAAACTAT
>QCLY01000010.1 GCA_003214195.1 Prochlorococcus sp. AG-418-G23 | reverse complement strand
TTCCACGGTTAATTATATATCAAAATACTATCAAGAATTTAATGTAACTTATCATTATAGCCTTTATCATCAATACTCTCAAAGTAAAGAAAAATCATATCAAGATCTTTTAGATTTTATAAAAAATTCTTATTCTTCTAGAAATAATAAAATTCTTCTTGTGTCAGGATCTAATAAGAAAAAAAACTTTGATACATTAAATGTCTTAGGCAAAATAAGAGATGAAAAAAATTTAAAAGTTAAATTAGGTATTGCTTATAATCCATATCTGATTAAATATTACAATGAAACTTCAGAAAGAGACAGATTTGATAAGAAACTTTCTTCAGGATTAATAAATTCAATTTGGTTTCAATATGGAACAGATATTAAAGAGCTTCAAAATGAAGTGGATTATATTAAGAAAGTAGCAAAATATGAAAAAATAAATTTATTTGGAAGTCTATTAATTCCTTCAAAACAATTTATAGCAAGGTTTAAATTCCGTCCTTGGAAAGGCGTGCATATATCTGAAAAATTTTTGTGCTCTATTGAAAATTTTTGTGATTTTACAAGAGAATTAGTTCAATTTTATGAAGGTAATAATATTACTCCTATAATTGAAACAGATTTTGCATCACCAGATAAACTGGATTTTATATATAGTTTCTTTAGTAATACTAAGTAATGTCTACCAATTAAATAATTATGAAAAGTGATTTTTCATACGACTTATTAATAATAGGTGGAGGAATATCTGCATGTGTTTTCGCTTCAAAGTTTCTTCAAAATAACATTTCAAAAAAAATTGGAATAATTGAGATTGGGCGTAGACTTGGAGGTAGATCAAGTACAAGAATAAGCAAAAAATTTAAAGGATGGAAGCTAAATCATGGAGCTCCAAATTTTAATATAAGTAATAGTAATGATAATCTTCTATTAAAAAATTATATTGATCAATTATTAAAAAATAAATTTATTAAAATTGACGATTCTGAATTAATTTCTCTAGGTGATAATTCTAATTTAGAATTTCTTAAAAAATCTCAATTTTATTGCGGGGATAATTATCTTTCTTCATTTTCTATGGGTGAATTATCCCAAAAGATAATTGAGTTTAATGATTTAAGAGATAAGATTGATTTGTTTTTTGGAACTTTAATTGTTGATTTAAAGTTTAATAATAATGAATGGATATCAATTTCTAACAATGGAGATAAATTAATATCCAAATATCTTATTTGTTCAAGTAATTTGTTATTACATAAAAGGTCTCTAAAAATATTGAACATAAATCAAATTCCATTAAGAAAAGCTATTCCTGAAAATAAAGATAAAAAGATTGATTTGCTTTTAAATCTTTTAGATAGGCAATCATTTATACCTAGGCTAACTTTTTTAATATATACAAATGAAAAATATTGTTATAAAGATTTTTATTCTAAGAAATATAGATATTTCTTTTTAAATAAAAAACTACAGAATAAATATAAATTTGAAAGGGTTATTTTTCAGTTACAAGATAACAACAAGTTAGGTATTGTAGTACACACAAAAGATATAGACTTTATCAATTCTTTTATAAATTCAAAAGATGAAGAATTCTTTAAACAAGCAATATTTTCACACTTCAATGAATTGTTCAGAAATAATAGTTCAGTTAATCAATTAACTTGTAATGAAGAAATATCTATTATGAAATGGAGAGCCTCACAACCATCTGGATACGCTGTTCCATTATCTTTGCAATTTAGTAAAAAATACAGAATTGGTTTTTGTGGTGATTGGTTTGAGGGAGAAGGATTTGGTAGGGTTGAGGGCTCAATTTTAAGTGCTTTAATTTTAGAGGAAAAATTTAAAACTCTTTCAAATACTTTTTAAGTATCTGATCGATATTAGTATTATTTGTAATAGTGAATTCATTTTCGTTATTATTTAAATGTTTAACTTTTAATTTCTGATAATAAATATCCCACGATTTTAAGAAGTCTTCTTCAGCTTGTTTCTTTGTTTTGCCCCTTTCCTTTATATCTCTTTGAACAACCCTTTTCATACAATCATTTTTATTTATTTTTAATTCTAAAAAATAATATTTTTGATTAAAAGATCTGCTTAAGAATTCTTTAGCAAAAATTCCTTCAATAATTAAAATATTTATATTTTTTGATTTGTTTGAGAAATTATTTATTGTTTTATTTTGGAAATCATAGGATCGCTCAATGATTGAATTTCTATTATTAAGAATATAATTAAAATCTTTTTTAAATAGTTTGTAATTAAAACTAATTCTTTTATCGAAATAACCATCTACAAATTTTGATAATAATTTACTAATTAGGCCTGTTCTATAGTAATTGTCTGTATTTAAAATAAATCCATTTTTGATTTTTAATATTATTTGATTTGATAGTGTTGTTTTACCGCTTCCCGAAGGACCACTAATAAATATAATTTTCATTACTCTACTTTTTATTAAATCTCTAATTTTAATATTAAAAATAATTTTTAATTATGAAAATGTATATTTTTTTATTTGTAGAAATTTATTGATTTTGTCAAAGATGTTTCTATGGCTTATAAACTTGCATAAATATTGAATATGTGTCTTTATATATATGTAAATAAATTAATTTCATTCAATTATCAATATTTATGTTATGAATTCTTCCTGGAATTTGATAATATATTTAAATTGGAGACTTAATTTTATTACTTTTATATTGCAATGATTTCTAAATTTTTAAGTAAACTAAAATCTATTCTATTTAAAAGTGCAGCATCCTCTGAGACTCCTTTAAAAGAAGAAAAGAAAGTAACTAAGTCTGCAAAATCAACAAAAACAAAAGCAAAAACAAAAGCAAAAACAAAAGCAAAAACAAAATCGAAAGTAAAAACTTCCAATTCAAAGAAAAATATTGAGACACTAACTTCGCTTCCTGGCGTAGGAGCTAAAAGTGCTAAAGCTTTGTTTGAGGCCGGTTTTAAAACTAAAGAAGCAGTTATTGCAGCTGATGAAAAAGATCTTCTTGCTGTCTCAGGGGTTGGAATAAACCTTGTCAAAAAGCTCAAAGAGCTTTAATAATAAAATCTTGATTTAGCTTACTTAAATTTATAAGCAAAGATTTACTTTGACTCTATAAAAGAGTATTTATAGTTATCTTCTTCTTGCTTTTCTTCTTTGCTGTAACTTTCTTTTGTATTTTTCAATGGGAGTTTCATGATGCCTAAGTCTTTTCAAGTCAGCAAAGATACCTGATTTAGATACTTGTCTTTTGAATCTTCTAAGAGCGGATTCAATTCCCTCATTTTCTCCAACTGTTACTTGTGTCAAAATTTTCTAAATAAATTTCATTTTACCATCTTATCAGAATTTACTTTACTTTAAAACAATAATTCAAAGGTTTTCATTAATTTGGTTAATTATTTGCCCAATCCAGAAATCCTTTTTTATCACTTTTTATATCTTCTAAGGATTCAAAGTAATATTTTTCCCAGTTATCTTTAGGCAATCCCAAAAATAACATAAGATTTAATGGATATTGATTGTTATCAGAGCAATTTCTAAAATCATCTCTAAATAAAAAAATTGTTTTTTTTAGGGCAATTGCAATACCAAGTTCTATCATTACACCTTCATCTGGAGGTGTTCCATTAACAATAGCAAAAATGCAATCACAATTATTTAAATCATGGAGGTTACTTCTTGCAAGATCATAAGCCCATTTACCTTCTTCTTGAATTATGTTTTTCGTTCTTTCGAAAGGCTCATATACTTCTATATTAAAATTTTTGAAGATTTGAATAAATTCACTTAAAAGTTTTTTAGTTTGTTTTGAAAATCCAAATGGATTAGCTAGGTATAATTTCTTTTTCAACTTAAACCTCTTTTTTTAATGTAATCGTTGCGATCACATACTGAATTTAAAGTATCTTCCCAAGGGAAAACTATCCATTGCTTTTTTTTAGATATATGCACTGTGTTCCACCATGTAGGTTTGATTTTACTAAATAATACAAAAAACATCGCACCCTCAATATTTTTGAAGTTGTTTAACGTCATACCAGTTTCATAAACATCATCAACTATTAATGAATCTTTTTTGGGTTCTGAAATCAACTTTATTTTCAATTTATGACTTAATGCCACGGCAAGGCAAAGACCCCCTCTAGGTATTCCATATATTCCAGAAAACTCTAAAAACTCACATTTATTAGCTATGTGTTCTACGCTCTTATCAAATTCACTCCAAGTGTAATAACTTATCATCTTAATCTTTGCTTTTTTCAGTAGTAATAGCAAAATTTGATGCGATTACACTTAAAAGTGCTACTACTTGCTCATTTGGACAATTAGTTATTTTTTTTAAATTTTCACATTCTTTTATTATGTTTGCGTATGTATCTTCTACAATCCCGTTCATTTGATCGTTATTAAAAGAAAATGGCTTATTCATTTTTAATTAATAAGTATTTTTATTTTTACTTAAATATCCTAGGAAGTAAATATATTTATTTAATTAAAGGTAGAATTATTTCCACATGGGATCATTTAGCTTTTCAACCCTAAGTGAATTAGGTACATAAGTATGTAACGTTTCAACTTTTATAGCCCATTTTTTAGAGTTACCCTTTAGGCTATCACTCTTAATTAGGTTTGTTAGAGAAATTCTTTTTCTAACTTTTAGAAGACCTAGGCAGGTTTCCCAAGCCTTTTTATTTTTATAAATATCTAACCAGAAATCAAAAATGTTTTCCAAAAGATCAAGTGGTATATCAAATGAAATTCCCACTGATGGTTTTTCGATTATATAATTTTTGTTTTTTAGTTCATTTAATAAATTATTAATGTTCAAATTAATAGCGAAAAGAATGTCTTTTGCTGAGTCATTTCCTATTAATTCTTTTCTATGACAATCTAAAAGATTCTTATCTTCAAGAATATTTTCATCACAATTTTTAACTCCTAGAATCCAATATCCTTCACCATTCTTTACTCCACTAGCGAGAAAAAGATATTGAGTTGAATTATCCAAAATTTCAAATCATTTCTTTATTTTTAACATTTATTGCTAGTTATGAAAATATTATTGATTTAAAAATCATAATATTAATTCCAAGTAAATAAAAATTTTTAGTCGGTTTTTATTTTACAAAATAATATTCAACTTAAAAGAACTAAAATTCATGTTTCCAGAACCTACAGATTTGATTATTTACTATAGAAATAGATTCATTAATAGTAATAAAAAAAAATTAAGTTTATTTTTTCCTAGGAAATAGTTTTCCTATTTTTTCCTGCTGTAAATTTTCTTTTTTGGCCCTTATTTTTTTATCTTCTAATGATTCTTTATTAGTGCTTACAGCGTAAATGATGTAGAAAATCATACCTGTAAATATTAATCCTAAAAATAGTATCAATATACCTAAAGGTTCGTTGGGACTAAAAATTTTAAGATCTGAAGCTGAATTTAGGGAAATTAACATCAATTAAGTAATTCCTAAAAGAACTTTTTATTTAAATCTAATTAATTTGTTCGTAACCAAAGAATGTAGCATTATCTGAATTTTTATACCCATTAGCTGCTTCTTGTTGATTCTGACTGTCAATTTTTCTTGCTTTAGCGTGAATCATGTTGAAAGGGAAAATGATAGCTCCAATAAAAAAATGGAGTATTAAAAAGTCTGAAGGTAATCCATTTGTCCAGTCAGGAAAAAAAAGTAATGTCATCAATGAATAATTCATATGAGTAATCAAATAAACCTCTGACTATTATTACTGAACTTATTGCAATACTTTTAATTTTTAATAAATTGAAATTTAATTATGCCTTTAAGAATAACCAGATTAAATTGAAAATAAAGCCAAAAATCACTATTATGTTATTAATAAGTATTAATTTATAACTATTGTTGAAGTTCTTATTTAGTCTACTTTTTTTTATAGTTTATTTTGTAAATCCTCCAATTGGGTCTGCATTTGATACCTCTGATCCTAGTGTTAGTTTACTTCAAAATAGGATCTCTAATAATTTTTCAAGAAAATATTGTAAGGCTATTCAAAATGGTTTTTCTAAGGATGAAGCAATGAAATCTGCTATTGTTAAAACTGAGAATATTATATCTTTTTCTTATAATCCTCAAAAAAAATGGATTGAGAAAGATGATCTAGCAAATCAAATCTCATCGCAAGTAGTAAATGATTGTGGATGGTCTTTTGGATTAATTGGAAATGAGGGAGTGGAATATTTTAAATCTTATTTTTTAGAAATTTACGAGAAAACAACTCCCGATAGAAATTTTTCTAGGTAATTTGATCTAATGAATAATATTTCAGATAAATTAGTAATAACTTTAATCTTAATTACTATACTTTTTGTATTTGGTTTGATTTTTTCAGTAAAATCTCCTGAGAGAAAGGTTATTGAATCACCAATAATATGGAAAGAAGATTATTCAAATATTTCAATCATTAGGAACTTTAAGTCTAATTCCGAGGGGAAAAGAATTATTTAAAATAATTCCAACATTTTTTTACTAATAATAGTTATTGATGTAAACCGTAAAAAAATATTCATCATTGATCTTATTTATTCATGATTTTATTTTTTTAATTTATGTAGTTCAAGAGAACTGAAGCTAGTCTTAAATCATCATTTAACCATGCTCTTATTGCCATAGCTCTTCTAGGATCATAAAAATTTTGTTTTCTATACCAACTAAGAACTTCTGAATCTGATTTGCTCCCATTACATGATAAACAACAAGGTACGCAATTACTCGTAATACTTTTTCCACCTTTTGACATTGGATGAAGATGATCAAGTGATTCAGAAGCTTTACCGCAATAAATGCATTTATATTTAGTAAGTTTCTGAAGTGAATCCCTCCAACTTTTATTACTTATCTTTGGACATAACTGATCAAGGTAAATTGCATCTTGTTTATGCATAATATTCTTGATAATTATTAAGATAATAACAGTTTTAATTAAAGTTATGAATTAAAACCTAAGAGATGCCTTTGTAAGAATTATTCTTTTTATAAAATTACTTTTTTTATGATAGCTTTCATTTCTTTTAGCTTCTCAGTTATTTTTGGATAAGGATCCTGCTTATTACTATCGCTAACCTTTATTATCTATGTGTTAGCTTATTATCAAGCTTTGGCTATTTATAAATGGCAACAATAGCATTACAAATAGATGGCTCACTAAGAATTTATTAAATAACTTTTAAACTAAGGTAAATATTCATTGCTTAAGTTTATAAATAAAATCCTTAAGTAGTTTTATATTAATAATTAAATAATATCAATGTAGTTGTGGTTAAAAAGAGGCCAAAAACTGCTGTTACTGTTAGTAAAGATAAATTCATTTTTACCTTTTTAGGTATATTAATTTTTGCCGAGTTATTCTTTAGTATTAAAAAATACTTTAGTTAGAATTTTGTTAAAAAAAAAGGCCTCACATTCGTGGGGCCAGGTGATGGGGAACCTTATTTTTAAACCAATTCCTTAAAAATTGCAACCCCCTACCTGTAGTGCAATTCAGATAGTTAAAATACACTATAGGTAGTGCTTTATTGGTTTTTTCATAAACTGGCCTTGCAATTTTGAAATAGTTTTGTAATTTTAAAGTTGAAGAGTAGGTTCATTATCTCAAAATTCCTGATTTCTTTTGTAATTAAACTTGTTAAAAATGCCATGCATTGTATTATTCGTAGGAACTTTGTTAGCTAAAAAGGTTGAATGATTGAATTAACATTGCTAACTCTTTTAAACTACGTTGGAGATAATTTCTGTGAATATAGAAACTTAGGTCATGATAATTATAAAGCTTTACTTCTTTCTTACAGTGATGCAAGTCATAAATTTGGACCATTAGAAGTTAAAAATGTTATTGAAAAATCTGAAAATTTTAAAGTTTCTGCTGTTGCTATTGCTGCTATAAAGTGCCCTCAACATATTGTTAAATAATGAAGTTTGAGCTAAAAACTGAAAATGAGAATGTTTCTAAGTCATTTTTACTTTTCTTAAGGATTTTTTTTAATATTGCTATATTAATTATCTTTTGTGATATTGCACTCAAATTAGGAATTATTTCGAGGCAAAATCAAATTGAATACAACTGTAAGCTTTTATCTGTTGAAAAATCTAAATCTAATTTTAGTAAATTATCTAAACTTTCTAATCTGAAAAGTAAACAAAGAATTTTTGAATTTTGTAGGGAAGTTATTAAATAATATTTAGCTAGATGCTGACGTATAGAATTTTAAAGCAAATAACCAGAACTTTCTTGATGTAAAAAGAAATACAATAGCAACAAAAAATTCAAGCAATATTTTCCATGATTCAGAAATTCCTAAGAAAACTTCTGAAGGGAATGTAGTTATAAATGCAATAGGAATGAAAACACTAAAAAATATTTGTAGAGAAAATGAAAATGAATTAAGAGGAAATCTGCCAATGTAAAGAAATGATCTTAATACTTCTGTGGCATTCCAAGTCTTTACAAACCATATAGTTGTTGTAGAGATAAAAAACCATAAGCTATATAAAATGCAAACTGAGCAAAATATTGTAATCAAAGATAGACTCAGTAAATTAAAACTTAAAATTATTTGATTTATTTTCATACAGTAGAACAGTAAAAAGAATCCAAGTATTATTTCTAAAATGCCAGATGGGTTTATTTTTTTTAATGAGATAAAAAATTGAGAATCAATTGGTTTTAAAAGCACAAAATCTAAGGTTCCTTCTCTAATGTGTTTTACTATTTCACTAAGATTAGGATTAAACCACGTATTAGTTATTCCATTCAAAATTGTATAGATACCTTGAATTATTAATGCCTGTTCAAACTCCCAGCCACCAATACTACTATTATTTTGAAAGAAAATGGATAGTAAAAAAATACTACCTATTAAACTCAAAATTGCAGTCAATAAATCAATTAATATATTAGTTTTGTACTCCAACTCAGAAGCAAGAGAAGTATGCAAAAATTTTGTATAGACTTTTATATATTTACTTAGATTCAAGATCCCATGGCAGTATATTTTTTTGTTCCTTCAGACCATATTTTTTTAAATATTGGCCAAAGTAAAGCAATCCATAAAATTTGCATAATAAATCCTCTACTAACATTTGTTTCGTTTCCAGATAGTAAGTTCGCAGGGAAATCGATTAGATAGGGAAAAGGCGTAAAATAAATCCATGCTTTAACATATTCTGGAAATGTAACTACAGGTGCCAAAAGACCAGATAGAAACAAAGTTGGGATAAATAACAATCTTTCTATTGAGGATGCTTTTTCTGTCCAAAAGCAAAAACAAGCAATTATTGACTGAATTAAAAATTGTATTAAGAAAGACAAGAAAGTGGATACTATCGATAATAATAAAGTGCTCATTTTCGGGATCCATATACTATCTGGATTAAAAATAAAAAAGAACAATGCAATTATTATTGCAAATGGAAATCTCGTTATTTGTTCTGCAATATGTTGTGCTAAATATCTGAAAAATGGATTTAGAGGTTGGATTAAGTAAGGAGATATTTTCCCCATTAACGAATCTTCTTCAAAGCTAAATACAACCCACACTACAGAAAACTGTCTTACAAAAAAAGCACACAAGAAATATCTTGAAAGCATTATGTTACTAATACTAATTGATTCGCTAAGGTTATTGTTGGTCCATATATTTAACATAAAAAAAGGAATAATCCCTGAAATAGCCCATAATGCTATCTCTACTCTATATTCCAACATGTTTGAATATTGGACTTTTAATAAGGTGAATACTTTATTGTTAATTACCTGAGATATCATAATTTTTTTTTAATTAATATTTTCCCAATAATTTCGTCTATCGGCGGTTCACTTATATAAAGGTCTTCAATATCAAAATTATTAAGTATAGTTCTCAATGAAGAGGTAATAGCGGTGTTCTCAACTTTTATTGTAATTTCATTCTTTATTTTATTTTTGATAGTAAAACCATAATTTTCTATTTTATTTACATCTTCCTCCGTGCTACAAACTATTAAAATTTCTTTTACGGGAGTCAGTTTATTTAATAAATGATCAAGTTGACCATCATATGAAATAGATCCATTATGAACACATATAACCCTTCTACATAGAGATGTAATGTCTTTCATATAATGACTCGTTAGGCATATAGTTGCGTTAGTTTCCTTATTATATTTTTGAAGGAATTTTCTTAAATTTCTCTGTGCATTAATATCTAAACCGAGTGTAGGCTCATCTAAAAATAGAATATCTGGTTCATGTATCAATGATGCAAGTAATTCTGTCTTCATACGCTGACCTAAAGATAGTTTCCTAACTGGAATGTAAAGCTCATCATCTATCTCTAGCATTTCTGATAATGTTTTTATTCTTCTCTTCGCTTCAAACTTATCTACTTCATATATTGATGCGTTTAAATAAAATGATTCAATTGGTGGAAGATCCCAAATAAGTTGTTGTTTTTGGCCCATTATCAAGGTAATTTTCTTGAGGAAATTATCTTTTCTTCTGAATGGTGAGTAACCAGAAACTAATATTGAACCTTCACTTGGATAAATTAAGCCACAAAGCATTTTTAATATTGTTGTTTTCCCGGCTCCATTAGCACCTAGAAAACCAACTATTTCTCCTTCTTTGATTTCAAAGCTTATATCTTTTATAACTTTTAAACTTTTCGTCTGTCTTTTAAAAAAATGTTTTATTGTTCCTTTCAAACCTGGTTCTTTGGAAGAAACTTCAAATGATTTAGACAAATTTTTGACATTGATGATATTTTTTTCCATTTCTATTTTCAATCTCTAAGATTTTTTATTGAAGAAAATTATTAAAAATTTTGGATTTTATAAAAATTTTTATTGATTTAAAAAATATCTTTAAAAGATACAATTAACCAAAGAAAAAAGTTAACTGGATTCAGTAATTCGCCAACCTTATTTTTATTACTATATTTTAATCCATTTATAAGATTGAAAAGGGAATTATTGTTCTCTTTTTTATCATTAGTTTTTTTTATTACATTACCATTTTCGTCTAGGAGATCAATTTCATTCTCAAAAAACCATTGCTCTTTTCCATTAGATAATTTTAAAACAACTCCTATTCCTTTGCCGTCAGTTATTCTGAAATCACTTATCTCGCCAAGAGAGGAAACATTTATCGCATCAATAATTTCTTTTGTAAGTCTATCCTTAGATAATTCTAAGTTTATGTGAACAGTGTTTCCTATTTTGGTCTTATCTAAAATTGACATTTTTTAGGTTATTATACCTATTTATAAAAGAATTTTGTGATTAAATTATATAGGTTTCATATTTTTGTTATCAAGATTCTTTGAAAATTGCTTCAAGTACTTTCTTCAATACTATTGCTAATATTCTTAAAAAGACCGAAAACAATCCTATCCATCCTAAAATTACTGCTATGGATAGCAAGCTCGAACCTAGATCACTCTGTAGCAAATTCTGCATTTATTTCTAAATTAATAGACGTTACTCTACCTTAATAATTTGCTTATCTAATGAAACGTTCAATATTCTGAATTTTATTTAAATTTTTTTGTCATTACTCTATTTAAGAGTAATGATTTATGAGCTAATATTTATTATGAAACTAAATTTATTATTTTGGAGCTATCTTTAAACTCTTATATTGGAATATTGTTTATTATTATTGGTTTAGTAGTTAGAGTTGATTTTAAATTTTCCATGCAAAAGGATCTCTAATGGTCACTTTTAAGCCCTTTTAATACGATATTAATTCCATTAGTTAATAAAATTTTTGATAATTAACGAAATTTCCAACACAAAAAAAAGCAGCATATAGCTGCTTCTAAGTGGTGGCGGGGGGGAGATTTGAACTTCCGACCTTCGGGTTATGAGCCCGACGAGCTACCAGACTGCTCTACCCCGCGTCATATAAATAGCATACATCTGAAAGGGGTATTTTTTCTATTTCTTTATGATTCTTGGAATTTTAATTGACCTTTAACTTCAATACGCACTCCCTCAGAGAAATTAAATACTTTTTCTTCTATATCTTGGATTCTTAAGTCAGATATCCACTCTAACTGTTTAAGTAAGTGAAGACTAACTGCATGCTTAGCTCTTTTTGAACCATCTTCCACTTTTAAAGCTATTCCTATTCCTTCATTTACCTTGCATAGACATTGTATGCCTTCAGCTCCACCTTTACCTATAACTTGTCCATGAGAAGCTTTTATTATTTCAGTATCAAATTTATTATTGCCACTAACCATTATTGGGTTGGTTATCATGGCTCGACTGATTTGCTCAAGTTCAGCATTATCTGAACTGCTAAGAATGGAATATAATTTTGAAATTTCTAAAAGTTTTAAATACAGAGTTGGTGCACCACAATCATCACGTTCGGCAATTATTTCATATTCTGGAATCTCAAGTAATTCAGATACAATTCTGAATATTTCTACTTGAAGTGGATGATCTCCTTTTAGATAAGTATCTATTGGCCAATTAAATTTCTTGCATGTAGCAAGAAAAGCTGCATGTTTGCCAGAACAATTATGTTCTAGTGGGCTCGTTTTTAATTTAGGACATTTCAAATTATTGATATCAATATCGTATTCCCATAAGATTTTAAATGCTTCTCTTGAATGAAGTTTTGATCCACAATGTGAACCGCATGCTAATGCAATTGACTTTGATGCATTATTAATTTTTGATGCAGCACCACTGCTAACAAAAGGAATTGCCTGAAATGGTTTCAATGCAGACCTTATAAAGCTTTTATACTCTGGATTCCCTGCGCACATAAGAACCCGTCCTTTCTTATCGCTAATAACTGCATGAATTTTATGTATAGACTCTATTTTTGAACCCCTAATTAATTTTGCTTCTAAAGGCGGATTATTCGATGTATAAAGGTTTTTGAAGTTTGAACTCATTTAGAAAATGTAATATTGAAAAATCAGAATTCCAGATAAAGCTAATACTGCAATAATAGATAAGATTTGAATTAAATTATTTAATATAGGTTTCACCTCAATTGAGGCAATAAGTGATTCTTTTTCTTTTAGAACTAATGGCTTTATCCATACTTGACCGTCATACCAACCTGATTCTTCGTACTCAATTTTTTCAGAAGTTAATCTTTTAAATATATGATTCCATCCAAGATATAGTTTTATGGCAATAAAGAGAGGTATGGATAAGCTACTGAAAAAGCTTATTAAGATATATTTCAACAAGAATGTTTTGAAATATATACTTCCTGAAGAAATGACAAGAAATAAAAAAAATGCACCAATCCAAAATTTAATTAAAACAAAAATCAATGATTTTTTTGTTTTTGGCCAAGAAAAAATAGTCGATTTTGATAATTCAATAAATTCATTCGTTGGCTGCTGCTCTCTAGGAACAGGACATTTCGAATCGTTCATAAAAATATCATTAAGGAAATTTAAGATTATCTCCATTACTCCAGAACGATTCAAGATCATAATATTTTCTTATTTCTGGTTGAAAAATGTTGATGATCAAGTCACCATAGTCAAGTAAAGCCCATTTTGCTTCATTAACCCCTTCTTTTCTTATTGGTTCAATTTTAGCTTTCTCTCTCAATTCTCCCTCAACAGAGTTTGTAATAGATCTAACTTGCACATCAGATAATCCCTCTGCAATTAAAATCCATTCGCTTAAGAATGAAACTTTATCAATTTTTATAAGTTTTATATCTTTAGCCTTTTTTTCATCACAGGCTTTAGCTGCCATTAAAACCAAACTTTTATTGTCCATAGACATTTTCACTAGATACAGATTTTTCTGAACCTTCTTGTTGAGATAATTCTGACCTTGCTTTTTCGGCACTTTTTCTTAAAGCATCTAATCTATCTTCAAAGAAACTCCTTTTTTTCTTTTTCCTGGTCTTCTCGATTAACTCTTTTAATGCTCCGCCAAGACTTTTGTATGCATTTGGAATACTGTATCCAAATCTACATGCAAGATCTATAGCTCTCTCATCTGCATAAATAGCATCTTGAAGTTTTTTTTCAGAATTATTCTTTAAATAAAGTCTATAACCTGCAAAACTTGATAAACCAAGAGCTAGTAGTAAAAGCAAACCATCTTGTACCCAAAGCTCCCCAATTGCTCCTCCTAGCCCTATAGCTAGTGCAGCCATTTCCCAACCATCTCTTGGTATTGAATCATTTTGAATCTTCCCTACCTCGTGCCAAAACAAGAGATTTCTATGGTCAATTGCTAAATTATCCCATTCATCTAAGTCTATTTGAATTTCTACTTCGTCACGACCAATTTCCTCAATTGTTATTAGAGGTGGGTCAATAGCAGCAGCAGCTTCAACAAATACCCAACTTTCATTCTCTGAAGGCAACAAACTTTTAAGTCGTTGAAGTTCGCTCATAAAAAATTAATTTCTTTCAATACTATAGAAACAAATGTTGCTTTTCAAGTAACTTGATTAACATCTGATGATTTATAAGTAGCATGAAATAAATGAAGGTTTTAAATTATGCCTCAAAGAGGTGATCTTAAAAAAATTCTTATTCTAGGTTCAGGCCCAATTGTTATAGGACAAGCATGCGAATTTGACTACTCAGGAACTCAAGCTTGCAAAGCTTTAAGAAAAGCTGGTTATGAAATTATCTTGATAAATTCAAATCCAGCATCGATAATGACTGATCCTGAGATCGCAAGTAAAACATATATTGAACCATTAACTTCTGAAATTGTCTCTCAGATAATATTAAAAGAAAAACCTGATGCAATTCTTCCCACTATGGGAGGACAAACTGCTTTGAATCTAGCGGTTACTTTATCAGAGTCTGATTTTTTAAAAAAAAATAATGTTGAATTAATTGGTGCAGATTTAAAAGCTATTAATAAAGCTGAGGATAGAAAATTGTTTAAAGAATCGATGGAAAAGATAAACGTAAATGTGTGCCCATCTGGTATAGCTTCTAATTTAGATGAGGCTCAAGAAGTATCAAAAAAAATCAATTCCTATCCTCTCATAATAAGGCCTGCGTTTACTTTAGGTGGAGTAGGAGGTGGTATAGCTTTTAACCTCGAAGAATTTGTTGAATTGTGTAAAACAGGTTTAGAGGAAAGTCCCTGCGATCAAATATTAATTGAAAAGTCACTTATTGGATGGAAGGAATTTGAATTAGAGGTAATGAGAGATACTGCAGATAACGTGGTGATAGTTTGCAGTATTGAAAATTTAGATCCCATGGGAGTTCACACTGGAGATTCGATTACAGTAGCTCCTGCTCAAACTTTAACTGATAAAGAGTATCAGAGATTAAGAGACTTGTCATTGAAAATTATTAGAGAGGTAGGAGTTGAAACTGGAGGAAGTAATATTCAATTTGCAATAAATCCAATTAATGGTGAAGTAATTGTCATTGAAATGAATCCTCGTGTGAGCAGGTCCTCTGCTTTGGCAAGTAAAGCAACTGGATTCCCAATAGCCAAGATTGCAGCATTATTATCTGTAGGTTTTACACTTGATGAGATTATTAATGATATTACAAAAAAAACCCCTGCATGTTTTGAACCATCAATTGATTACGTTGTAACTAAAATCCCCAGGTTTGCCTTTGAAAAGTTTAAAGGATCATCAAATACCTTAAGCACTGCCATGAAATCAGTAGGTGAATCAATGGCTATCGGTCGCTCTTTTGAAGAATCTTTTCAAAAAGCATTAAGGTCCTTAGAAGTAGGTATTTACGGATGGGAATGTGATTCGCTAGATGAGTTTAAGAACGAGAATCATATAAAAAATAGTTTAAGAAACCCTACATCTGAGAGAATTCTTTTAGTTAAAAAAGCTATGCAACTTGGAAAAACTAATTCTTATCTTAATGAAGTCACTAATATAGACTTATGGTTTATCGAAAAATTAAGAAATATTTATAACTTTGAACAGAATTATTTAAAAGGAAAGGAACTTTATTATTTAGATAGAAATTTAATGCTACAGGCCAAACAACTAGGCTTTTCAGACCAGCAGATTGCAAGATTAACTAATTCTGATTTTTTTGAAGTAAGAAGATACAGAAAAGAACTTAACATAATTCCAATTTACAAAACTGTTGATACTTGTTCAGCGGAGTTTTCATCCTCTACTCCCTATCATTACTCAACTTATGAAGAATCATTTTTAAATTTTAATTCTCAAATTTTTGATAGTGAGGTTACTGAAAATAATAATTTAAAGAAAATTATGATACTTGGAGGAGGTCCAAACAGAATTGGTCAAGGAATAGAATTCGATTACTGTTGTTGTCATGCTTCTTATCAAGCCTCCACAAATGGTTATCAAACCATAATGGTTAATAGTAACCCCGAGACTGTTTCAACAGATTACGATACAAGTGATATTTTATATTTTGAGCCAGTAACTTTAGAGGATGTTCTCAACATAATAGAAGCTGAGAATCCTAATGGATTGATTGTTCAATTTGGTGGTCAAACTCCACTTAAATTATCATTACCTTTATTTGAATGGCTTGAAACCTATGATGGTCAGAAAACTGGAACAAAAATTCTTGGGACCTCTCCAATCTCTATCGATTTAGCGGAAAATAGAGAAGAATTTACAAAAATACTCGAAGAATTAAGTATAAGGCAGCCTTTAAACGGCATTGCACGTAATCAAAATGAAGCACAAACAGTAGCAAAAAATATTGGATTCCCCTTAGTAGTAAGACCTTCTTATGTTTTAGGAGGCAGGGCAATGGAAATTGTTAAAGATGAAAATGAATTATCTAGATATATTAGTGAAGCTGTTAAGGTATCTCCTGATCATCCAATCCTTCTTGATCAATATTTAAATAATGCTATCGAGATAGATGTCGATGCTTTATGTGATTCACAAGGTTCTGTTGTAATTGCAGGACTAATGGAACATGTAGAACCCGCAGGAATACATTCTGGTGATTCAGCTTGTTGTTTACCCTCTATTTCTCTTACTTCTAATACTCTAGATAATGTAAAGAACTGGACCAAATTAATTGCCAAAAAACTTAATGTTATTGGTTTAATTAATTTGCAATTTGCTGTGACAAATTTAAATAATAAAGAAAATAAATTATTTATTCTAGAGGCAAATCCAAGAGCTTCAAGAACAGTTCCATTTGT
Source organism: Prochlorococcus sp. AG-418-G23 (assembly GCA_003214195.1). Lineage (GTDB taxonomy): Bacteria > Cyanobacteriota > Cyanobacteriia > PCC-6307 > Cyanobiaceae > Prochlorococcus_A. Next base: position 25,404 of record QCLY01000010.1, on the reverse strand, counting down.
TTCAAAGGCCATAGGTAAACCAGTTGCAAAACTAGCTACTCAGTTAATGCAAGGATTCACACTAGAAGAAATTGATTTTACAAAAGAATTTTTTCCAAAATATCAGGCAGTTAAAGAAGCTGTTTTGCCCTTCAAAAGATTTCCTGGATCTGATACACTTCTTGGACCTGAAATGAAATCTACTGGAGAAGTAATGGGTTTAGCTAAGGATTTTGGAATTGCTTATGCCAAATCGGAATTGGCAGCAGGAAATGGTCTTCCTTCTGACGGTGTAGCATTTTTGTCGACAAATGATTTAGACAAAAATTTTCTTGAAGAAATAGCAAGAGAATTGTTGATTTTAGGATTTAAATTAATTGCAACAAAAGGAACAGCATCTTACTTGGTTGCTTTGGGAATTCAAGTTGAAGAGGTGCTAAAAGTACATGAAGGCAGACCAAATATAGAAGACTTAATTCGTTCGGGACTTGTTCAATTAATAATAAATACACCAATAGGTTCACAGGCTCTTCATGACGATGCATATTTAAGAAGGGCTGCTCTAGAATATAATATTCCTACATTCACCACCATTCCTGGGGCTAAAGCAGCCATAAAAGCTATAAAAGCTTTACAAAGTAATAAAATTGATATTTACTCTTTACAAGAAATCCATAGTTATTAAAACTTTAATCTAAATTTTTAAGTTTTTCTCTTAATTGATTTGCTATTGTGTTGCGACTAATTGAAAGTAATTTCAATGTGTCTTCATGCATTTTTATTTGCGTTTCGGCTATTTGTAGTCCTTTTATAGATTCTTTTATGTCATTAGATAGATCATTTATCGGATACTTCTTCCCCTCAAAAGTTATAAAAGGGTTGGTAGGATCATTTTTGTTTTCAGCCATAGATTTAATTTTTATTAATAAGATAAAATTATAATTTTTTAATTAATTGTTTTTCACATAATTCTTTATAAATCCCTTTTTGATTAAGTAAATCAATATGTTTTCCAATCTCAACAATTTCACCCTTTTCGAAAACAACAATTTTATCTGCCTCTTGTGTGGTGGCTAATCTATGAGCTATTACAATAACAGTTCTATTTTTCATGGCTCTATTAAGCCCTTCTTGAACCTCTGACTCTGATTCTGCATCTAGTGCACTTGTGGCTTCATCTAAAAGGAGAATGGATGGATTCCCTAATATAGCTCTTGCAATAGCAATTCTTTGTATCTGACCTCCTGAGAAATTAGATCCTCTTTCAGTTATTTTAGTTTCATATTTATCTGGTAGAGCTTGAATAAAGTTGTGAGCATTAGCTTTTTTTGCAGATGATATTACTTCTTCTTTGGTAAAGTTTCTGCCCATTTTTATTGCATCAATTATTTTTCCTGAGAATAAAAAAGGCTGTTGTTGTACTAATGCAATATTTTTTCTTATATCTTTTGTATTAAGAATATTTAGATTATTACCATCAATTAAAATTTCTCCATTATTTGGCTTTATAAATTTTAATATCAGGGCCATCATCGTACTTTTGCCAGCCCCTGAAGTACCAACGAAAGCTGTAACTTCTCCTTTATTAATTTCTAGATTTATATTTTTTAGCACCCTATCATCTTTTTTATATTCAAAATTAACTTTCTTGAAACTAATTTTCCCTTCAAGATTGGATATCCTTCTTGAAAATTCATTATCATCTTCGATAGGTTCTAAATTTATTTTCTTTAATCTTTTTATCGAGGCTTCTGCCTGTTTGTAGTCATTGAAATTTGTACTTACATGGCTTATGGGATCAATAAGCATTAATATCGCAGCAAAAAAACTACTAAATTCTTCACTAGAAAGAAGGCCTAGGTTAATTCTTGCAGCTCCTAAACCTAGTATTGCTAATATTCCAAATGCTTCTACGAAGCCTACAACTGGATGTTGAAATGCAAGCAATTTTAATGTTTTAAATTTGGCTTTTTTATTTTGACTCAATCTTTTATTAAATCTATTTTCCATCCAATCTTCTGCAGCAAAGGCTCTTATAGTTGACATCCCATTTATAGATTCACCTATTAACCCTGCTAAGTTACTTGATGATTCTTGACTTTTTTCAGATGCTAGTAAAACTCTTTTCCCAAAACTATTAACTGAAAAAATAATCAATGGAGCCAACACAAACGTTGATAATGAAAGTGACCAATCTAAATAAAACATATAAATTATTACAGCAAGTAATTGTAAAGTACACGGAATAGTATCCTGAGCTGTTTTATAAATTACTTCGCTTACTCTGTCAGCATCTTCTGTAAGTCTATAGGTAATATCTCCAGCGGAAATTTTTGAAATATAATTCATTTCAATTTTTTGAATTTTACTAAATAAATTTCTTCTCATTACTTCGCCAATTTCTAAAGATGGTTTTGCTATAAAAACGTCCTGTCCAAATTGAGCGATTTTTTGAATTAAAAAAACTATTAAAGACTTAATTATTATGCTAGAAACTTTTAAAAGATCACCAGATCCAATTGATGGGATTAACTTTCCGGCTAAATAAGCTAACAAAGGCCAACATGCAACGTAAATTAGCATGCATATAAAACCCTTCATAAACCTATTTAAATATGGTTTGACTGGAGGTATTAATCTCAAAATATTGTAAATTTTATTATTTATCCTACTTTATCAATATATGTAGTTATAAAAACGATGAAATTAGATCAATTTTTAAAATGGAATAATTTAGTATCTTCTGGAGGAGAGGCAAAAATTTTTATTAAATCTGGTTCAGTCAAAGTTAATGGTTTAATTGAAACTAGGAGGGGAAGAAAATTAAATAAGGGAGATGTAGTTATATTTCTAAAAAATGAATTAATTTTTGAATAGTTAGCCTAATCAGCGCTGTTTATATTAATATGATTTTCTTGGAGTTTTTATTTTGAGAAAATCTGTTATCGCTGGTAATTGGAAAATGCACATGACATGTGCTGAAGCCAAAACTTATTTAGAACAGTTTATACCTCTCATAAAAAATATAGGGGACGATAGAAAAGTTGTTATTGCACCACCTTTTACAGCTATTTCTACCTTTTCTGACCATTCAAATTTTGATTATTTAGAAATTTCTAGTCAAAATATTCATTGGGAGGATGAAGGTGCATTCACTGCGGAAATTTCTCCTAAAATGCTTCTTGAACATGGTGTCTCATATGCAATAGTTGGCCACAGTGAACCAAGGAAGTATTTTAGTGAAAGTGACGAACAAATTAATAAAAGAGCAGTTTTTGCTCAATCGTGTGGACTTACTCCGATAGTTTGTGTTGGAGAATCATTAGAACAAAGAGAGAGAGGAGAAGCTGATAGAGTTATTACTAGACAGGTTGAACAAGGATTAGAAAATACAGATCCATCAAATTTAATTGTTGCCTATGAACCAATATGGGCTATTGGGACAGGTAAAACATGTGAGGCTAAAGACGCTAATAAGATATGCTCTTTGATTCGAAAATTAATTGGCTTTGATGATGTGATTATTCAATATGGAGGATCTGTAAAACCTAATAATATTGATGAAATTATGTCAATGAGTGATATAAATGGCGTGTTAGTTGGAGGGGCTTCATTAGATCCGAAAAGTTTTGCAAGAATCGCAAATTATCAATAATCAAGATCCATGGCCAAAAGGCTGGAGACAAAAAACATCAATTATGGGGGTTATTAATTTAACTCCTGATTCATTTAGTGATGGTGGAGAATTTAACTCTTCAAAAAAAATTTTGGATCAAGTTAATCATTTTTTATGTAATGGTGTTGATGTTATAGATCTTGGTGCTCAGAGTACAAGGCCTGGAGCTGAAGAAGTTGGACCTAGTGTAGAAATAAAGAGATTGATCCCATATCTGAAATTAATAAAATCTAAATATCCAGATGTTTTAATCTCTATTGATACCTTTAATTCTGAGGTCGCATATGAAGCTCTTTTAAATGGTGCTAATTGGATAAATGATGTTACTGGAGGAAGAAGAGATATTAATATTTTGGATGTTGTATCAAAATTTAACTGTCCATTCGTCATAACTCACAGTCGTGGAAATAGTCAAAATATGAATCAACTCTCCAATTACCAAAATGTATTGACTGATGTTAAGTCCTCTCTTGATAATTTAATAATGAATGCTTTAGAAAAAAATATATCTAAAAAAAATATAATAATTGATCCTGGAATTGGTTTTTCAAAGGATATTATTCATAATTTAGAAATTTTAAGAAACCTAGATTTATTAAAAAAATGGAATTTGCCAATTTTGATAGGTGCATCAAGAAAAAGATTTATAGGAGAAATTTTGAATGAGAAAAATCCAAAAGAAAGGGATATAGGAACACTTGCAATAAGTTGTATTTGTTCTCAATTTAATATTGATATTGTAAGAGTTCATAACGTTAAACTAAATTATCAAATTCTCAAAGTGGCTGACAGGATTTACAGAAAATAATAAATTTATTATTCTTTAACTCCTTCGATTTTATCTTCTACCTCTTGGTATAATTCTTTCAACTGTTCTATATTTTCATCTGAAGTTTCCCAATATCCCCTACCATTGACTTCTAGTAACGTTCCAACTATTCTTCTGAAACTATTAGGATTAAGATCCATTAATCTCTTCCTCATCTCTTCGTCATTTATAAATGTTTCATTAGTTTCTTCATATACAAAATTATCTACTTGACCACTTGTCGCACTCCATCCAAGAGTGTAATTAAGTCTATTAGAAAGTTCTCTAACCCCCTCATAACCAGATTTGAGCATACCTTCATACCACTTAGGGTTTAAAAGTTTTGTTCTTGAGTCTAATCTAATAGTTTCTCCAAGTGTTCTAACTTGAGCATTAGAAGTGGTAGTGTCTGCTATATAGCTACTTGGTTCTTTTCCGTCATCTCTTAGTGTCTTAATCAATTTTGTAGGATCTGAATCAAAATAATGACTTACATCTGTTAATGAAATCTCTGAGGAATCAAGGTTTTGAAATGTAACATCTGCTGTTTTCATTACTGACTCAAATACTTCTCTTTTTTGATTCATCTCACCCGGATTATCAGCATTAAAAGCATATGTTTTGCGTGACAAATACATTTCTTGTAATTCATTTTCTTCCTCCCAAGTTGAATTTTCTACGGCTAAATTAACATTTGAACTGTAGCTTCCACTTGCATTAGAGAATACTCTTGCTGAAGCTTCTCTGATAGAGGTACCTTCTTTTTCTGCTTGTTCTAGTGAATGTTTTCTTACAAAATTTGATTCCAATGGTTCTTCAGCTTCAGCAGCTAATTTGACTGCCTGGTCTATTAATGCCATTTGATTGATAAATAGATCTCTAAATACTCCTGAACAGTTAACTACAACATCTATTCTTGGCCTACCTAATTCTTCTAGAGGTATTAATTCTAATTTGTTGATTCTCCCAACAGAATCTGGTTTTGGTTTTACTCCAACGAACCATAAGATTTGTGCCAGTGATTCTCCATAAGTTTTGATGTTATCAGTTCCCCACAGAACACAAGCTATTGTTTCAGGCCAGGTCCCTTGCTCTTCCTTTTGTCTTTCAATTAATTTGTCAACAACAGACTTTGCTGCTGCTACTGCTGCTGTAGTTGGAATTGATTGAGGATCAAGTGCATGGATATTTTTACCACTGGGCAAGACACCTGGATTTCTTATGGGATCTCCACCTGGTCCAGGTAAAACATAATTTCCATCAAGTGCTTTAATAAGACTATCCATTTCTTTGTCTGCACAGACCTGTTCAAGACAGAAAAGCAAGTAATCAAATAATTTATTTAATTCCTTCTGGTTAACTTCATTAAATCCATTTAATCTGCAGACTCTAAGCCAAGGGGTGGGTAAATTTAGACCAAAAACTTTAAGTAAATCAAAAAGTTTGGAAAGAAGTGATTTTTCTAAATAAACTCTGCCATCAACGATTTTTAAAGAGTTGACCATCGCAAAAATCGACTCTCTTGCTGTCTTTATGATTTTTTCATTTAACTCTACAAATTTAAGTTCCCCTTTATTGTTTCCATCATAAATTTTTTCAATAGTTAGTTTCAGGGATTCTGCGAGTAATCCAGGAAGAGATCTTAATCCCTCTTGTTCTCTCTCTAAAGATGCAATATTTACAAGTGTGGCAACTGCTTCTTCTGCTGTTGGAGCTTCTCCAATAGTATGAAGACCGCAAGGTAATAATCTACTCTCAATTTCCATTAACTGTTTATAGACATTACCAACAAATAAATCTCTTTCATCTATTGAAAGTTCTTCTATTTCTTTTGAAGGGAGGTCTACATCTTTGTCAAGGTTACATTGTTTGGATGTCTCAACTATTGCATTAACAATTTGAATACCCCTACTATTTTCTCTTAATTGTTGATAAGAACCAACTAGTTCACTTAGTTCTTTAAGCCCTTTGTAGAGTCCAGCATTTTCTGCTGGAGGAGTTAAATAACTTATGGTTGAAGCATAGCCTCTTCTCTTCGCAATTGTTGCTTCAGATGGATTATTCGCAGCATAATAATATAAATTAGGCAATGATCCAATAAGAGAATCAGGGTAACATGTTTCACTCATGCCCATCTGTTTTCCAGGCATAAATTCAAGTGAGCCGTGAGTTCCAAAATGAAGAACTGCATCAGCACCCCAGATTTTTTCTACATAGGTGTAATAAGCAGCAAAACCATGGTGAGGACTAGCGCTTCTTGAGTAGAGTAATCTCATGGGATCCCCTTCATAACCAAATGTAGGTTGAACTCCTATAAAAACATTTCCAAAATGTTTTCCATAGATAAGAAGATTTTGTCCGTCACTATTTAGATTCCCAGGGGGTTTACCCCAATTCTCTTCAAGTCTTTGTGAATATGGTGTGAATTCTTCGTATTCTTTTACTGACATCTTATGAGCAATGTTTAATTCCGGTGATCCATCCATCGCTTCAGGATTGTTAATTACTTTTTCCATTAATTCTTTTGAATTATTTGGAAGTTCGTCTATTTGATAACCTTTTGATTTCATTTCGAGCAGTACTCTGTAAATTGAACCAAAAACATTTAAGTATGCTGCTGTGCCAACATTTCCTTTGTCGGGGGGGAAACTAAATACTGTAATAGCTAATTTTTTGTCTTTTCTTTGCTTAACTCTTAAAGTTGACCATTTTATTGCTCTTTCAGCGATTACATCAACTCTATCTTGTAATGTATGCGCTTTTCCTGTTGCATCATCACGACCTGAGAGAATTATAGGTTCAATTGCACCGTCTAGTTCTGGAATTGCAATCTGAAGTGCAACCTGAACGGGGTGTAAACCTAAATCACTATCTTCCCATTCTTGTGTGGTTTGAAAGACTAAGGGAAGTGCAACCATATAAGGTCTGTTTAGCCTTTTGAGGGCTTCAATTGCTTTAGGATGGTCTTGTCTTGCTGGGCCTCCAACGAGTGCAAATCCAGTTAGAGATACCACTCCATCTACAATAGGTTGATCTTTATTTATAGAATCATAATAAAATTCCTTAACTGGTTTAGAAAAATCCAGACCACCACAGAAGATAGGAAGTACTCTCGCACCTCTGTATTCCAATTCTTGGATTACGGCAACGTAATGAGCATCATCTCCAGTGACTATATGACTTCTTTGAAGCACTAAACCTATTGTTGGGGTTTTGTCATCTTTAGGATTTATATCTTTCCTATTATTCTCCCAATTTTGATATTCCTTAAGACTTTCAAACATACATGGTGCAAGAGGATGCCATATTCCTAAATCTGGGAATGTTTCAGGGTCTTGAATTTTGAACTCTTCTATTTGATCTTTTATGTTCTCCGAAACTGCATACTTTTCAGAAATCATTAACAAAAAGTTTTTTAAATTCTCAGTGGTGCCACCTAACCAGTACTGAAAACTCAGAATGAATGTCCTAGCATCTTGAGCTTTTTCTACTGGTAGATATTTAAGTATTGAAGGAAGTGTATTTAATAGCTTCAACATTGAATCTTGGAAGCTTGCTCCATCAGATTCTTTTTTCTTTTTTATTAAATCTCCAATAATACTTTTTGATTGGCCAAGTTGGGCCATACTAAATGAACCTAACTTATTTAATCTCATTACCTCTGGCATAGAGGGAAAAATAATTGAGGCTTTTAGCTTATCTTTGTATGGAGATACTGCATCAACTACTTTTTGAGCCAGATCTTCAATGAAAATTAGCGAAGCAACAAATATGTCTGCATTAGCTACATCCTTTTTAAAATCTTCAAAATTACTTTCATTTCTAAGTTCTTCGATGAGGTAGCCACTAAGATCAATACCAATTGGCCCATTCATATTGTTTATTGATTTTGCAGCTTCCGTTAAGGAATTTTGGTATTGTGGCTCAAGGACAACATAAACTGCTTTTATTACAACTTTGTGTTTGTTATCCTCAACAGGAGATACTCTGCGGTTTGCTGAGCGGACCTGCGTAAACATTGATTTTCTTTAAGTATTTCTTACAGCCTACGAATGAAAAGACGTTATTGTGTGCAATATAAATAGCGTGTAACAACCTTTAAAAAATTTTTTTCAAAAAAAATGATTCAAAATCTTAAAAAACCTATACCAGTACTAGTATCAGGAGCATTAGGCAGAATGGGTAGTGAAGTTGTAAATACTATATTAAATTCTAAAGATTGTGAACTTGTGGCAGCTATTGACATTAATGAAAAGAACAATGGTGCTAATATTTCTGAAATCTTGAAAATAAAAAAATGTAATGTTTTTGTCTCAAATGATTTTGAGGGGACATTATGTTCTGTTAGTCAAAATTATAGAAATGAAGATATTAAGCCAGTTTTAGTAGACTTTACACATCCTGATTCAGTTTATGAAAATACCAGATCTGCTATAGCGTATGGTATTTCACCTATTGTTGGTACAACCGGTCTTACCTCTTCACAAATAAAAGAATTATCTATTTTTGCGGAAAAAGCTTCAGTTGGCTGCGCAATTATTCCAAATTTCTCAGTGGGAATGGTTCTTCTTCAGCAGGCGGCATCTGTAGCCGCAAAATTTTATGACAATATAGAATTAATTGAAATGCATCATAATCAAAAAGCAGATTCTCCAAGCGGTACGTGTATAAAAACTGCAGAAATGATCGAAGAATATCCTAAGAAATTTAATCAAAATCTAGTTAAAGAATCTGATTCATTAAAAGGTGTGCGAGGAGGGATAAGAGAATCAGGAATTAATATACATTCTGTAAGATTGCCAGGATTACTAGCTCATCAATTGGTAATTATGGGATCCCCTGGTGAAACTTACACAATTAAGCATGACACCATTGATAGAAAGGCATATATGCCAGGAGTTTTACAGGCTATAAAAAAAATTGGTAATTATGAATCATTAGTGTATGGACTTGAAAAATTGATTTTTTGAAATGCTAATTCCTATAAATTCAAGTCAAATTTCAAAACTTGTCCCTGCAGTTGGTACTGGTAGTCAATTTAAATATACTTTGGGTAACCCAAGAAAAATTCTCCAAAGGGTGATAGTTTCGTCAGTAGGGGGATTTATTTCGTTAATTATAAGTTCAACTGGAGATCAAACAAATAACTTTTGGTTGTTGCTTTGTGTCGCTTTCTTTTTGTATATCATTTGGGGACCAATTCTTGAATCAAGTAGAAAAAATTTGCAAATTAGAAAATATAAATTTTTTACTATATTCAATGGCTACGTATCAGATATATATAAAACAGAAAAGATTGAAAGTTCTAGAGAGCAATCAAATAGACAAGGTAGGTTAGAGGTAATTCAAAACAAAAGGACTTGGTTAGTCCTTGAATTAGAAGATGAAGATGGATATCTTGAAATATTAAGTTTTCCTATGGAAAATAAACATAGTCAAATTAAAGTTGGCTCGAGCATAAGATGTTTGTTATGTTCTAATAATCGTAATTTTGAAAGAGATTTTTATTTGACTGATGCTTGGTTGCCTGAAATAAATTTATGGGTTGGTGAGTACCCTTATTTACTAAGACCAGCGTTTGAGGAACTTTGTTATATTTACATTAATAGATAAATAATATTTATATTTTCTAATGAAAAGGGAATTTAATTTTAAAATTGTAGGATGCGGCCCTACGGGCTTATTGCTTTCAATTGCACTTTCAAAATTTAATTGCAATATTTTTTTAACTGATTTATTGTCAAGAGATAAATTAATCGATAAGGATAAAACTTATGCCATAACACATTCAACAAGAAAAATCTTATCTAAATTTCAAATCTGGAAAAAATTAGAACCTTATTTATTTGGCTTTGATACCCTCTCTATCTCAGACAGCGAAACTTCTGTTTTTACTAACTTATCAATTTCAGATTTAGATGATGATATAAGTTCTGCTGAAAATATAGGATGGGTTGTTAAACATTCAGATCTTATGAATGTTTTTTTTCAAGAGATAGATAAAATCAAAAATATTTCTTTCATTACTCCAAATAAATTATTTCAAAAAAAAATAATATATGACTATCAATTCTTTTCTACCGGAGCAAACTCTCTTGATAAAAAATCTTTAGGCTTCCTAAATATAAAAAAATCTTATAATCAATCCTGTTTAACGTTTAAAGTATCTTTAAGAGGTAATTGTGAAAAGCGTGCTTACGAAATATTTAGAAAAGAAGGTCCTCTAGCATTATTGCCTTTAGAAAAGAATTTATATCAAGTGATTTGGACTTCTAGCTCATTAAAGTCAATTGAAAGATTAAATTCTGATAAGAATTTTTTACTGGATAACTTAACAACTATTCTTCCGTTTGAATTTAAGTTGGATCAAATAATTGGCGAATTAAATATATTTCCTGTTTCACTATCATTAAATTACCCCTTTTTTAATTTTCATAAATTTACTTTTGTTGGAGATGCATTTCACACATTTCATCCCGTAGGTGGTCAGGGTCTAAATAGCTGCTGGAGAGATGTTAATACTATTTTTGATATTCTTAATAAAAATATAGCCATTACAAAAAATCATTTAAGGCTGTTCAAATTTAAGTATTTTTCAAGCAGGATTTTAGATATTATTATTACCATGCTAATAACTGACTCTTTGATATTGTTCTTTGCAAATAGAAATCTTTTTTTATTTCCACTGAGAAAAATTTCTTTTTTACTTCTTAATAATTCTCACTTTATTAGAAAATTAGTGCTTAATCAAATGACTAAATCCCTCATTTTTTCCAAAATTAAATAATTTCTATGAATAATTCTATATCTAAAGATTTAGTTATTTTCTTATTCCATGAAATAGGTTTGGACGAATCATCAATTGAACTTGCTCTAAAATTATCAAAAAGAAATAAAACTACATTACCAATCTTATTATGGAGTTATGGAATGCTAACTATTGAAGAACTTGATAAGTTATATTCATTTTTATTTCAGAAAATGTAATATTAATTCTGTTATAATTTAGAAATTATTAATAACCTAGATCAATTATTGTTTTAACAAAAGGTAATCAGGTATCAAGGCAATCTATAGAGAATCTTGATTTATTATTATTAATACTTGAGACCATAGATTTAAATGGCATACAATCTCTTTATGCATTTTCTAATAGACTTAATTTAAATGATGTTTTACCTAACAAAGTCACTATTTGGAAATTAAGGAATAATAACCCATTGAGGAAATCATATATTAAAAACAATATAAAAATAGACGAATTTGATGCCTTAATTAAAGTTACCGTTGAAATGTCCAGATTCTTGTACCCATACATTAGAAAATTACTTCAATCTAAAGATGATCATGAAAACAATTCAGTTATTTGGAATGATTTTGAAAATAGATTTATAGAGCTAATTAATGAAAGGTTTAATATAAATAGTATGAAAGTAAAAAAACTTTTAAATCAAACAGAAAATGACGAGATTCTTATAAATTATTTACTTACCTTATCTCTTTGTATTTCTAATCAGGGTTATAAAAAGTTAAAGAATTTTTTATTAAATTTTTAATCTGATGCAGAATAGACTACTATTTCATCAATCTTCTGTTTCCCTTGAAATAATTGGATTGCCAGATTTTTCAAATGATGAAAATAAAGATCAAATATCAATTATTTCTCAATGGAAATTAACTATTATTGATAAACCACTTATTGAGGGCAAAATTGAACATTTACTACCAATTATGGAGGCATTTTATATTTACGCTAATCATCTAGTTCAAAAAAAATTACCATTATATGAATCTAAATTAATTGATATAAAAGCTGATAATCTTCATTTACATAATATTCTTCTTAAAAGCTCTAAGCCTGATGTTGAGCCACTAAATATTAAGATTGGCAATGCATTATTGGCAGATACAATTAATTGTTTTGATCAATTAAATGAATCTTCTAAAGTAAGACTTAAAAATTCTTATGATTTTAAAAATATTCCCAGAAAAATAACATCTTTGTTAGATAACAAAGTGCAATTATCAAATTTATTTTTGCCACCACTAATTGCAATTTGTTCTCTAACTTTATTCTCCTCTACTTTTATTTATTTTTATAGTCCAGTTGAGTATAAGGAAAAAAATGAACTAATAAATAAAAAATAATGATTTATTGGCTTCTTATCTAGAATATAGATAATATAGGTTAATTATATTTTCAGAATCTCAGCTTAGTTTTATTTGCTCTTTTAAGAGTTGCTGGTTTAAACATCAAAAAATTATCTATGAAATCTGATAAATATATTTTTAAAAAGAAATTAAGTTTAAGGAAAAAATCTAAAAGAAGACTTTTTATTGAATCTTTCGTCATGTTTGTTTCAAGTCTTTTAATCGTTTATATAAATTATTTAATACCTAATAAGAGCACACTTCTACAGAATATTCCTACATCTTTAACTAAAATTTTTGGCTTAATAATTGACATGCTTTTTAACCTGTACGATTTATTAGTGGTGTTTTTTATTTTTATTTCGTTGATTATTTCTTTGATGTTATTTTTAGGTTGCTTGTTTAGATTATTTAGAATTTTTAAAAGGACAACAAAAGGTTTAAGATAAAATAGTATCAAATTGGTTGCATTAAACCGCCGCTACCTGAATCAGAATCGTCATCATCGTTTTCTGTTTCTACTCCAAAAAGGGCAAATACCCCAATAGCAACTGATGAGAGGATTAAAGTAAGTGGGATTATAGAGTTTTGAATTCCTATATCTATATATTCGCCCATAAAAAAAATAAATTTAGATAAACCTAACCGAAATTAAACCCTTTTGAGGATTTTGAATGATTTTTTAATAATTTATTCTTTTTTATTTGGTTGGTCTTTTTCAAAATTATTTATTTCTTTAACAAATGACCCAAACCATAACATTAATTGATCAACTTGATTATTAATTTCAGTTATTCCTAATCCCCTTATAGTTATGATTGATAATTGCTCACCTTCATCAAAATGAAATTTATTTTGTACATTACTTGGTAAAGAATTTTTAATAATTTTAAAAGTTGATTTTTTCAATTTTGTCTCTATTAAAATGTTTGGTTTTTTTAGTTTTATTTTCTGAAAACCACATTTTTTAGAAAGTAATTTTAATCTCATCAATAAAATTAAAGACTCAACAGGCTTCGGTAAAATACCATATCTATTAACCCAGTCTGATGCTAATTCTGTTAACTGATTATTATTTGAACATTCAGTAGCAGATTTATAAGCATCAAGCTTTTCTTCCCTGTTTAATATCCATGTTGCTGGTATAAATGCATTAATTGGGAGATCAATTTGTGTGTCACTAACTTCAGGTATTTCCTGTCCACTTATTTCTGAAATTGCCTCATGGAGCATTTCAATGTACAAGTCATATCCAATAGCATTAACCTTTCCACTTTGTTCTTCTCCTAGTAGACTTCCAACACCTCTTATTTCCATATCCTTCATGGCAAGTTGGTATCCACTTCCTAGTTCCGAAAAATCTTTAATTGCTTTGAGTCTTTGTTTTGCCGCATCATTTATTACATTAATATTTGGATAAAATAACCATGCATAAGCTTGTATCCCGCTTCTGCCAACACGCCCTCTTAGTTGATAAAGTTGTGAAAGTCCAAATTTGTGGGAATCTTCAATAATTATTGTATTTACTTTTGGGATGTCTAATCCACTTTCAATTATGGTTGTACATATCATTAGATCTACTTCTCCATTATTGAAAGCAATCATTGCATTTTCAAGCTCTGTTTCATTCATTTGTCCATGAGCTACAATAAATTCTAATTTTGGAAACATATATCTTAATTTTTCTATAGCTTGATCAATATCAGAAATTCTTGGAAGAACATAAAAAATCTGACCTCCCCTATCAATTTCCTGACTTATTGCCGTTCTTATTACCTCTAAATCAATTTCAGATAGATATGTTTTTATTGATCTCCTTGATGGAGGAGGAGTATTAAGTAAGCTCATTTGTCTTATTCCTGATAAGCTCATATATAGGGTTCTCGGTATAGGTGTAGCTGACAGAGTTAAAACGTCTATATTTTGTTTAATTTCTTTTATTTTCTCTTTTTGCCTTACTCCAAATCTTTGTTCTTCATCGATAACGAGTAATCCTAAATTTTTTATTTCCAATTTTTTACCTAAAATTTGGTGCGTAGCTATTACTAAATCAATAGTATTATTTTTTAACCCGGAATAAATTTCCCTTCTTTCATTTACCGTTTTGAATCTATTTAGTAATGAAACTTTTATTGGATAAGGGGAAAATCTATTACTTATTGTTCTCCAATGTTGCTGAGCTAGGATTGTTGTAGGGGCTAATAATATCACCTGCTTGCCTGATGTAATAGCCTTAAAAATTGCCCTTACAGCAACCTCTGTTTTGCCAAAGCCAACATCTCCGCATACTAATCTATCCATTGGCTTTTCATTTTCCATATCCGATTTTATTTCTTTAACTGCAGTAATTTGATCAGGTGTTGGTTGATATGGGAATGAATCCTCTAATTCTTTTTGCCATGGACCATCTTCTGGATATAAATGACCCTTTTGTTTTTCTCTTTTTGCATAAAGTTTTAAGATATCAATTGCAACTTTTTTAATTAGTTTCTTATTTTTTTCTTTGGTTCTTTCCCATTCCGTACCACCTAATTTATTTATTTTGGGATTTATATTCCCACTGGATCTATATCTATTAACACTTCCAAGTTGATCTGCTGCTACACTAATTTTCCCATCTAGATACTTAATAACTAAATAATCTCTTGAATCTCCAGTTATATTAATTTTTTCTATTTTTATAAATTGACCAATTCCATGATTTTTATGAACTATAAAATCTCCTGGACTAATTTTATTAACATTTATATTTGAGTTTATACTTCTTTTTTTTCTTCTTATGAATACATTATTAAAAAGAGATTGTTGTGAAAAAATTTCTTTATCTGTTAAAAGATTAATTTTCCAGATTGGGAGATTAAAACCCTCTATTTCATATTTGTTCTTATTTTTTATAATTAAAGGGGTTGAGTTGTTAATTGACTTATATGCTTCATCAATATTATCTGGATTACTCAAAAAGCTAGTATTACATTCGTGCTCAAAGAGTAAAGTTCTTGTTCTTAATGGCTGTGCTGATAATATCCATACCTTTTCATTATTTTTTATTTTTTTATTTATATCATCAGATAATTTACCAATATTTTTAGAGTATGATTTTAATCTCTTATCGTTTAATAAAAACCTATTTTCAATATTTTCTTTAGATTGAAATTCATATAATTTTATTAAATTAAAGTTTCGTAGTGAATTTAATACTTCGTCAAACTTTAAATGTAAATTTGACAAAGACTTAAAAAAAATGTCGTTTTTTTTAAGATTTTCTTTTAACTCGCTTTCACAATTTTCAAAATTACTTTCTGAATCTAGATACCAATTATTTGCAAATCTTTTACAATCAACTAATTCATCAATAACAATAATTGTTTCCTTATTTATGTAATCTATTAAATTTGAGGGCTTTTTTTCTATTATTCCTAAATAACGATCAAGATTATTTTTATTTATATCTTCTGAATTGAAAATACCGTTCTTAGATAAATTATTTAATTTATCTTTTATAAGCAAATCTAATCCAGCCTGGATAATTTCAATATTATCGATACTTTCTAATGTTTTTTGTGAATGCGGATCATATTCTCTGATTTTATCAATTACATTATCAAAAAATTCTAATCTTACTGGGAACTCATTATTAACAGGATAAATATCTATTATTTCCCCTCTCCTACTCCAAAACCCTTCTGTGGAAGTAACATTTTCCTTTGTATAACCTAGTAAGGCAAGTTTATTTGCTAATTCCTGAATTTCAATTTGAGAGCCTTTTCGCAAATCTAATGTGTTTTCAGTTAAAAAGGTTTTATTTATTAGATGAGGTTGTAGTGATCTCTCAGTTGAAACAATAACATTTTGTTTTTTACTACTTTTTTTAATTAATTTGGATAAAACAGTAAGTTGAGTAAATTCAATTTCTTTAGATTTATTAATTGATGAGTATGGTAGATGTTCTGTTGGTGGATAATATAAAACTTCTTTATTATTTATACTTTCAAAATAACCAATCCATTTATAGGCAATTTCTATATTAGGACAAATTATTAATATATTTTTGTTCTCTTTTTTTGATAAGCTATCTAAGATTATTGATTTTGCATATCTGCTAGAACCAACTATATTTAATTCTTTATTTTCTGAAATTCTTTTTATTAATTCAGAAGTAATTTGTGAGTTTGAAATATAATTAATTAAAGTATTTAAACTCATTTATAATTGTCAACCTTGAATACAAATATCCGACATATTATATTAGATTTTATATTAATTGTGAATAATATTTGATGGATTCAGCTGCTATAAATTCTTTTATACCCACACTAGACCAGGTAGACAGTTGGTATGAAATCTTTACGCTTTTACCAATATTAATTGCTTTAGAATTATTATTATCGGCTGATAATGCTATCGCATTAGCTTCTCTTACGAAATCCCTAAACAGCTCAGAATTAAGGTCAAGAGCTTTGAATATTGGTATAACAATATCTTTATTATTCAGAATTATTCTTATCATATTATCCAATCTTCTTCTCAAGTATATTCTTATTAGGATTTTTGCTGGTCTTTATTTAATCTACTTATTCTTCTCTAATGTTTTTTTGAATTCAGATATTGAAAAAGCTGAAAATGGTAAAGACAATAATAAAAACAATTTTAGGTTCTTAAGGGTTGTAGCACTTCTCTCTATTACTGATTTTGCATTTTCTATTGACAGTATCACTACTGCAGTAGCTATTAGCGATCAATATATATTAATTATATTTGGTGCCGTTATTGGAGTATTAGCCTTAAGATTTACATCGGGAATTTTTCTAAAACTTCTGGATATATTTTCTAGATTAGAAACTGCTGGTTACGTAGCAATTTTAATTGTTGGAATTAAACTTTTACTTAATACATTAATTCAAGAATCTATTCTTCCAGACTATTATTTTTATGTTTTGATTTTTTTCGCTTTCATTTGGGGATTCTCTAAGAAAGAATCTAATACTTAATCTGAGAAAAATTCACCTACTGTTGGCTTTAACTGTTGTATTAATTGATTTCTGCTAGATA
Source organism: Prochlorococcus sp. AG-418-G23 (assembly GCA_003214195.1). Classification (GTDB taxonomy): domain Bacteria; phylum Cyanobacteriota; class Cyanobacteriia; order PCC-6307; family Cyanobiaceae; genus Prochlorococcus_A. The sequence continues at coordinate 7,741 of QCLY01000010.1, read as the reverse complement.
TGTTTTTGCCTTCAAGTTTTCCTTCTAAAATAATAATCGGATCAGTTTTAGTTGAAATTATTATTCCTTCATTTTCTACGACAGCAATAATAATACCTGGTTTTGAATAATTTCTAGTGAAAAGGTATTTTTCTTTTTTAATTTCATCGCTACTCAAAACTTTGATTTTAATTATTTTTAGGTTTTTACCTCTAAAAGTTGTATTTGCTCGTGGGTATAATGCTTTTATTTTTTGGGAAATTTTAAACGCTTCATTATCCCAAAACACTTTATAGTCTGATTTTTCAATCATTCTTGCATAAGTAATTTCTCTTCCAAGAGTATTTTGTTTTGTTAATTTAAAATTAGTATTTTTATTAATATTTTCTTGGAAAATAGTTATTGCATTTATAAATAATTTTGCAGATAAAATACTAAGATTTTTCGATAGTGTATTTAAATTATCTTCTTTGTTGATTTTAATTTTTTCTTCCAATATTAAGTCTCCAGTATCTAGACCCTCATTCATTTTCATAATTCCTACACCAGTAAATTCATCTCCTTTTATAAGGGACCATTGGATTGGGGCAGCTCCTCGCCATCTTGGAAGTAATGAAGCATGTGCGTTCCAACAACCAAATTTTGGAATTTCCAAAATCTCTTTGGGTAAAATTTTCCCGTAGGCTATAACAATAAATAAATCACAATATAGTGATTTAAGTTCATTTATAAAATGTATATTGTCTCGGATCTTTCCCGGAGTATAAATTTTTAAAGATTTTTTCTCGGCAAAACTTTTAACAGGCGAGGAAGTTAATTGTTTCCCCCTAGATCTTTTCTTATCCGGTTGGCTAACTACTGCAATTACCTCATGCTTAGATTTAATAAGAATATCGAGGCTTGCAATTGAATATTCAGGTGTTCCCCAGAATATAATTCTCACGCGTCACCAGTTATTGATAATTCATCTACCCATATATGTGGCGAAATTCCACTTGTTGTTATCTCTTGGGTTGATTCTATATTTACTATGTTTTTTAAAAGATATTTGATATCCCCTGCAACAGTAGCAGATTCAATTGAGATTTTTTTACCGTTTTTATATAGCCATCCATCAAATGGAAGAGAAAATGAACCTTGACTTGCTCTTACACCTGCATGAATTGCATTTAATTCTTCAATATAAACAAATTCTCCCTCATAACTATTGTGATCTAAGGATGTTTTGAGATCATATTTTTCTTTTGATTTCTCAACTACTATCCAGTCTGTAGATACTGAGACTTTTGAGCCTAGTCCAGCGTGACCAGTAGGAATTGTTTTAAATATTCTTGCAGTTGATTCAGAATGTATAAAATTATCAATTTTCCCTCTTTTAACTAAACATAGTCTTTTGGTTGGGGTTCCTTCTCCATCAAATGGTGATGATGAAATATTCTTTTCGTGTAGACCATCATCATAAATATTGAGTGCTTCTGTGGAGAGTTTCTCTCCAATAGAATTTTTATTAGATAAGCTCACTCCATCTAAAATGCTTCTGGCATTAAACATTGAGCTAAAGGCATTAATAATAGTTAAAAAAGACTCTGGGGAGAAACATATTAAATATTTATCAGTTTTAATAGATGAGTAATTTAAATGAGAAATTGTTTTATTTGAAGCCTCACTAATACAAGACTCTATATCTATATCATCCACTCCATATCCAAGTTTCACGGAACCTGAGCTACGAGGTTTATTATTTTTTTCTTTTGCTCTTGCATATAAATATAGTACAGCTTGACTTTTGGAATAACTTCGAAATGCTCCATCACTATTTGCATAAACTCTCTCAAAGAAACTCTCAGATAAACCATTATATGGAACAGATTTTATAGCTTCATGACTTTCCATTAGTTTTACTTCTGCTTCTCTTAAAAGTGTAAGTAATTTTTTTATTCCAACTGGATTTCTTTTTTTGCATTCATTAACTTTGATGGGTTCCTTCGCCAATGGTGAAAACTCTGTACTTTCATTCTTATTTCCAAAATCAGAAGCTATATTAGCTTGCTTAAGAGCTTTTTTAATACCAGAATCACTAATATCACTTGTTGTAGTAATACCAACTAGATTTGATTGATTCCAAACTCTTATAGTTAATATTTGCTTTTGTGATGCCTTAAGTTGTTTAGCCTCTCCTTTATCTACCTGAACAGAGTAATCATTAGAAAAGCTTGCGCCGTAATCCCATTTTTTAAGATTTAGAGAATCTGCAGCTTCAGAGATTTGAGTTGTTATTTCTCTTGAATTCATATCCTATCTTCCACCAACAGTTATTGAATCAACCTTGATATGAGGTTGGCCAACAGTTACGTTTACACTTCCACTGATGGATCCACAAAATCCAGGCGCTAATTCTAGGTCATTTCCGCACATTGATATTTTTGGCATGACCTCTTTAGCCTCACCTATCAATGTTGCTCCCTTTACTGGGGAAGTTAATTTACCATTTTTAATTAGATATCCTTCTTCTACAGCAAAATTAAATTGTCCTGTAGCGCCTACGCTTCCACCTCCCATTGATTTACAGTAAAGACCATCGCTAATACTATTTATTAAATCCTCTTTGGAGTAGTCACCTTTAGCTATATAGGTATTTCTCATTCTTGAAGCTGCAGCAAAAGAATAATTTTGCCTTCTTCCACTCCCTGTTCTTTTATGACCAGTTCTTAATTCACCTGCTCTATCTGATATAAATTTTTTTAAAATTCCATCTTTTATAAGAACTGATTTTTCGGGTTCCATACCTTCATCATCTACTGATAGGGATCCGAAGGATCCTTCTGATATCCCTTCATCTATTGCTGTTACAGATTCATGTGCAATTTTTTCATTCAATTTTTTATCAAATGGTGTTGTACCTCTTTCTATTTGAGTAGTTTCAAGTAAATGACCGCAGGCTTCGTGGAATATCACTCCACCAAATTTATTAGCTAACACAACAGGCATTTGTCCCGCATCAACATAATCTGCGTACAACATATTCATTGAACTTTCAAACACATCATTAGCTGCTTTTTCGTGATCCCATAATCTGAATTCATCAGGCATTCCTGATGATCCAAACCTTCTACTTCCACTAGATCTATATTGAGCCTCACTAGCAATTACGTTCAGACCTACTGTTTGATGCAATCTAATATCGGTTACATAGGTTCCGTCGCTTGAGGCTATGATTACTTCTTGCAGATTTCTTGAGTAGCTTCCTTTTCTAGTAATTATTTTATTATTTTTTTTAAGAGACTTTGTGCTGAATAATAGTTTTTCACTTATCTCATGGATCGATGGGACTTGATTAATCCATTTTCTCTTGGATAAACTATAGTCCCTATGTTTATTTAAACCGTGAAATACTGCTCTTTTTTTATTGTCAGTTATATCTAACATTTCAATAGCCTGAGATACTGATCTCATCAAGCCATGCTTTGTTAAATCATTTGTACTAACAAATCCATCCTTTTTATCCTTGAAGATTCTAATACCAGCACCTTTTCCAAATGATGGACTTACACTTGTAATAAAATCCTCTTCAGCTAATACATTTGAGTTGTCAGCATTTTCTATAAATATTTCAACAAAATCAGCTCCAAGTCCAATTCCATAGAAAATTATTTCTTCTAATAAATCTTTATTGCAACTACCAAAAACAATTTCATTTGATTTGATTTGTGACGAAAGCATTTGAGTCTATAAATCTTCTCTGTATAAAAGATTATCTAATTGATGGTTGGAAATCTTTGCTATCAAGAGGTTTTAATAAGTATAGTCTTAATAACTGGTAACCGTTTGATAAATATTTAGGCAATTTCTTAAAAGTTTTAAATACTTTATTTCCATCACTGCCTGCGATATCTGAAAGAACCTTATTATTCTCAACTATTTTATCTAATCTGCCATAAAAAGATTTATCATAAACGTCTAGTACTACAGGAAAAACTCTAGCAGATGTTTCATTTGTTTTATTAATAACATACTGGTCATAATCTTTAGCATTTAATCCTAAAGAGGCATAGAATTCTTTTTTAATTCCCAAATCCCTTGCATACATAGTTGCAAAGACAGCAAGTAAGAAAAATCTAGACCATAGCTTGGATGTTAATGGAAGGTTGTTTAAAAAATATCTAAATCTATGGAAATAGTCAAATAGTGGATGTGTAAAGGTAGAGCCACCAATCGTAATTTTTTGGCTTAATGATTTAACGGTACGTGGTTGAGCTTTCATTAATGCGTCAAAGAAATCTCCATGCCTATTTTCATCTTGACACCAATTCTCAAAATAATTAAATAGTGGATAAATCTTGCTATCTGGGTTCTTTTCTAGGTGCCTATAAATGGCTATGTATCTCCAATAACCTATTTTTTCGGATAAATAAGTAGCGTAAAAAATACTTCTTGGAGGGAAATAAGTGTAATCTTTGTTTGCTGTTAAAAAACCTAAATCTAACTGCAATCCAAAGTCGCTCATTGATTTATTCAAAAAACCTGCATGTCTAGCTTCATCTCTGGCCATGTGAGCAAAACATTCTGCAAGAAGAGGGTTTTTTTCTTTAATCCTCTTACTAAGTTCTTTGTAAAGTAAAAAACCCGAGAATTCTGAAGTACAACTTCCCTCAAGAAAATCAACAAAAAGCTCTCTTGTCTCAGGATCTAATTTTTCTGCAGCACCTTCAAACTCACTATTTCTTACAAAATGATGCCTATTGTAATCTTTTCTAAATTCCTCGCATATAGCTTCCAATTCTTCCTCGTTTATCGATAAATCCATATTTTCCATCGCCTCAAAGTCTGTTGTATAGAATCTTGGAGACAAAATTGTTTCTTTTGCAGGTTGCTTCCCATTATTAATATCCTTTTTACTTTTTGATTCAACAGTTGATTGAGTCATCTTTTGTTTAACTTATTAATACTATTATTTACTATGATTTGTATTTTCGAGGAAAAAGTTAACTTGGTGTTATTGTTTCTCTAATTAACTCCTATTAACTTTTGTCCATTCAATCTTTGAAGTACTCTTGAAATAATTAGCTTTAGCGTAATTCTTTTTTCATCAATAAGAAAAGATTCGATGATACTAGGTTTTTGATTAGGTTTAGATAAAGAAATACTTTTTAATGAACTAATGTCATCCTTCTCAAAGGATAACCAAAAGTTACATGTATTTTTAATTTCACAATTTATTACCCAACATTTATCTCCAGCAATAGGCCTATTGGTGTTTGCGAGATTAATTTTGTTTATTTCTAATCCTCTTTGATTAATTTCCTCTATAAGAGCTGGAATTAAATATATGTTAATAAATTCTTGGAAAGGCTTTTTCTCTATTGGAAGCTCTTTTTTTGGTTGTGTGGTAGGTTTGATGGAGATATCACTTTCATTTGTTATACCAACGTTAGAAGTAGAATTACTTGGAGAATTGGTATTGTTTGTATCCATACCTGCAACTTTTTCTGGTCTGGGTTTTATTATTTCCTCAGGGTTTGATCTAGTAGTGTCGTCAGAGATTTCTTTATTAACTTCATTATTTATGTCTAGATTTTCTTCCATAAAAAAACTACTTTCCCTTATTATAAATTAAAAAAAACCTTTTTTTTAAATAATTTATTTTTCTACCAATCATTATCAGCACTATCCCAGTCATCTTTATTATCTTGATTTGAATAATTAAGATCTTTTTTTAAATTACTATCGTTCATATTTTTAACAACTCTATAATTAACGGAAATTGTTGGTTGTGTTTCTCTTATATCTCTTTGAGGCGGCATATCAACGTTGGGTTCCATATCTTCTTCATTATTTTGAGATTCAAAATTTTCTTCGACATTTGCGAAAGAATTTTTTCTGAAAGTAGTACTAGTAATTGTGGTATTCAATAAAGAACTTATAATAAGACCAGAAAAAAATGAAATACTAATTAACTTTCCTATGCTTACTTCTTGGAGAGTCCACTTAAAGTATCTAAATGAGGTCTTCTGATTATTATTTGTAAACAATAAAAATTGAATAGTTATTATTAAAAAAAGTATTGATAATAAATATTTTTTTTTAAACATTATTCTAAAAGTTATCTTAAATTTTTTTTGTTTATTATTTCCATAATATTTTTGTTAATTTTTTATGTTAATTCTAAGTCAATTTGATATTTAAGAATATCAACTTTTATGATTTTTACCTCTATCGCATCTCCAACTTTATATGATTTTTTAGATTTTCTGCCAATCAATAGATTTTGCCTTGATCTATATTCATACCAATCATTATTAAGAGTGCTTACGTGTACTAAACCCTCTACATTTAATTCTGATAGCTCAACAAAGAAACCATATGTTTGCACTGATAATATAAATCCACTATAAATATTCCCTATTAATTTTTCTGCTTTTCTTACTTTTTTTATATTTATCATATTAGATTTATATTGATTAACTTTGTACTTATATTCATTTACTTTATCTATAACAAACTTGTTAAAAAATATTTCGTGATTCTTTGAAATTGATGAATTAAATATATCCCAATCTACTAAGTCTAATGAATTACTTTCTGAAATATTGATTTCATTAATATTGTTTTTCTTTGATCTCTTTCCATTTATTATCATATTAAAAATGCAGTATTGGTTAATAAGATTAGTGAAGTCAAATCCGGGAATTGTCCATGGGCAAATAAATAATTTTTTTGATTCATCATTATCATGATTTTTAGATATCAACCTCACTTCATTATCCTTAAATTCATTAATTAAAAGTTTATGTAAGATTCTTTTTTTATTATCATCGCCACATAATTTAATCACTTGGCTAAATGACAAATTGCCATCTTCATTAAGCTCTATATCATTATCAAAAAATTCTGAATATTTGATGATTTCATTTGCATTAACGTAATCTATTCCCTTTGAGATGTATCCCGCGCTTTTTAAGCCATATTGATTTGAATGTTTGAACCATATTAAATTAGCTTCATATAGTATTGGTGAAAGGTAAGTTTGGCAATCTTCTTTATTTAATGATTGAAAAAATCCTTTTGAATATTCAGCTGGATTGTGAATAAAAAATTCTTCTAAAAGTTCAATTTTATTTAGTGGTGCTGGAATTTCAACCTTACCGTCCAAAAGATGTTTTTGTCTTAATGAACTTGAAATTTCCAGTATTTTATCTAAATCCTCGATATATTCCTTTATAGGTTTTAATACCCGAGAGGTTATTCTTGTTTTGCTTTTTCTAGATAGAAGCGCGTCAGTATGATCACTTCCAACAATAAGAGAGCATTTTACTAAAGTAAGATGAAATGACCAATTAGTTATTTCATTATCACTATTTAAATGCAAACAGAGGCTAATTGCTTCATTCTTTTCACTAAATTTAAATTCAGAATCATTTCTTATAGCTTCACTAAGGTAGTTTTGCCAATCATTTAATAATGGTAATGATTCAAAGCCATTAAAAAATATTTCTAGTGAATTTTTACTATTTAGATCTACTCTTTCTGCAAGATTATTTGTATGTATCCATAATTTAGTACTTTTATTTTTCCCATGTTCTATTTGAATCATTGGGAGCATTGGAGAATTATTTGAATTCCAACTTTTGAATAAATAAGAGTTTTTATCTGTTAAGTCTATCCTTTCCCTTTTTTCTATTTTTTTAGATTCAATATTATTAAAATTGAGTGATTTAACAAGATTGCTTTTGGATAAAACAAAGTCTGTATCATAATCCTCATT
>QCLY01000009.1 GCA_003214195.1 Prochlorococcus sp. AG-418-G23 | reverse complement strand
ATTGTTTTGCAGATCGGAGATAAAATTCCAGAATTCTCTTTACTGGACCAAAATGGAATTAAAAGATCAAATAAGGGTTTAAAATCTCCACTTGTTTTATTTTTTTATCCTAGAGATGATACACCAGGCTGTACTATAGAAGTCTGTGGATTTAGAGATAAATACGACTTATTTAAAGTATTAGGTGCGCAAGTTTGGGGGGTAAGTAATGGAAGTACCTCAAGTCATTTGGCATTTGCCAATAAAAATAAATTACAATATCCACTACTTTGCGATACGAATGACTCTCTCAGGAAAACTTTTAAAGTTCCTAAAGTTTTAGGTTTTATGGATGGTAGAGTCACTTATGTTATTGATAGAAAAGGTACAGTTAGGCATATTTTTAGAGATTTATTAAATGGCCCTGAACATATCAAAGAGGCTATTAGAGTACTTAAAGAAATTCAAAATCAATAAATTATTAAACATAGAATTATAGATTTATAAGTTTTGTTTTATCATAGATTCAGCTTTTTTTAATATATGAAGAAACTGGGAATGCAGGCTGTTGATCTTGCTATTCAAAATGGAGTGGATCTTGACGGTACTCCAATCCCTCCAAAAATGCTAGATCTATACCATAGAATTATGGATGAGGAGAATAAAAGACAAAGGAGTGGTGTTAAAAAATCAATGAGAAATAGATGCGTCAAAACGGGTTCTAAGCATTTTGATAAAGAAACATTGAATCAATTATTAATAGACTCGGGATGGGAAGGTCTCAAAGAAAAGGAAATTTTATTTTTTTATAACTAAAAAAAATTTTAAATTCTCTTAGAATTTATATATGGTAATTTTACTTAAGTAAAAAACTCAAAACTAATAAATATTTTTTTAGATCTAATTTTTTGAATTAATTAAACCATCCTTTTTTGTTAGAGGATATTATTTTCTCTTTTTCAGCTTTTATTTTATTACTTGCTTTTTTGAAAGCTAAGTTGGCTTCTATAACTGTAACTATTGATATGAAAAAAAGACCAGAAATTCCAATTATTTGTTCATTTTGAGAAGGTTCTGAATCACCTTGTAAAAAAATACCTAAAACGAACCATGCAGTACTAGCAGTGATGGTAAAAAAATAGGGTTTCCATCTTCTTTGATATAAGTAACCCGATCCTAAACCAGGAAGAAAATTTAAAAAAGATGCTACCCAACCTCTTGAAGATACAAGTATTTCGTCTCTTGAGGGATAAGACATTTATGTTAGGTGTTTATTAAATGTGAATTTATATAAGCAAAGGATATTGCTGCACAAATTACCCAACTAAAGGGTAAAAACATTCTTATTTTTTCTTTATTATTGTTCATTAATTAATTATGGAAAATATTTTTAAAATCTGTGGATTTAATAGATACCTTAAAACTATAAGAATTAAAAAAGACGGTATAAAACCGTCTTTCAAAAAAGTCATTTCTCTAAAAATAAATTATTTATTTTTTGAGGCTGATAGTGCTTTAAGTTCTTTCTTTACTTCTTTTTCTCTCTCTTCAAGATGTTTTAGTTGAGCTTTAAACGCATCTTCAAGTCTTACTTTTTGTGTTGTAATTTCATCAAGTTCTTCTTGATGTTGGGTTTTCTTTAGCTCCTTCATTTCACTATCAGAAATTACATATACTGGGCGATATGAAGGTGTTTCAAAAAGAAGATCAAACATTGAATACATAACTGACCTTTGAATTAGTACAAATCCAATATCTAATAATTTTTTTTAATATGAAAGGATAAATACCGAAGATTTTGATACGGCAACTACACCGAATTTCGGTTTGCCTAACATAACCGCCCAGTATTTACCGACCTTATTTTCAGGTATGTTTTAAAGTATTAGAGTGATAATTAAAAAATTCTAAATTAAGAATAACTAAAAATGGATTTAAAAATTACTAAAAAATTAGTAATACCATCCAACGAAATTAAGTGGCGGTTTTCCAGATCCTCAGGTCCTGGAGGGCAGAATGTAAATAAAATTGAAAGTAGAGTAGAGATTATTTTTAATTTAGAAGATTCAAAAGTCCTAAATGATTATCAAAAAGCAATTCTTAAGAATAATTTGAAAAAAAAATTAGTAAAAAATACTATATGTTTAGTGGTTCAAGAACATAGAAATCAATTACTAAATAGGCAGCTAGCCTTAATGAAATTTAGTTCAATCATAAAAGATGGCTTAAATAAACCATTTAAATTTAGAAAATCTACAAAACCTACTAAAGCATCACAAAAGAAAAGAGTTGAGTTTAAGAGAAAACGTGGAGAGTTGAAAAAAAGTAGACAAAAAGAAAAATTATACTAATTATAAGAAAAAGATATAATTAAGTATTCCCCTCGTAAATTGTAATATAAGCATATGATTAATTTAACTCCATTTAGTTTTATTGAATTCAAATAATGATTTTTCGTTAATTGACTCCAATTTTGTGGAGTTAATGCGTTTTTACAAAGGTAAAGAGTTTTAAGAGAAATCCATTTCTTAAATGTTTGTTGAAGAAAGGATTATTATGGTAATTAATGGGAAAAATCCTCTATTAATTAAAACTAGAAAAAAAATTGTTTCGAATAAGCAAGATTATTATGGTAAAAATTGTTAAATGAAGTTTGGCAGCAAACAAATGCAAGATGGTGAAAAATATCTATTTAATTGAAAATTTATAAAAAGTTTACTTAAAATTTTTAATCTTTTTCTTAAAGCTTGGTAAGAATAAAAAACAAAAAATAATCATTAGAGATATTCCATAAAATCCGCCAAGAGGATTTGTGTTTATTGTCCCTGGACCAACCAACCATGTAGGTGAGTCTTTTGAGATAAATAATAAACCATTGTTTGTTATGAACCATAATCCGACAATTCCACCATGTAAACCGATGCAACCCCATAAAGAATTATTATCTTTTAATCTTATTAGAGATAATAAAATACCAAGCAAAAATAATCCAATAAGTATGCTTATCATTTGCCATAAGGGCAAATCAAATCCAATATGGACAATACTGAATATTGAAGCTTGTATAATTATTGCTTTTTTTAATCCAAATTGATTTTTAAATTCTTCTAGTAGCCAGCCTCTAAAGATAAGTTCTTCAGCGAATCCAATTCCTACAATGAGAAATATTGAATTTAGAATTATGTCGAGGGATATTTTCCCTATCCAATAACCACTTTGCATTGCAATAATTGGAACTAAAATTAAAGATAATAAAATTATTGATAATAAAAAACCTCTTAAAAAATATAAAAATAACTTTTCATTGCTCTCTGAGTTATTAATTCCAAGTAATTTCCAAGCATTATTCAACCCCCAACGTAAATAAAACCATTTTGGGAGTGAAAAAACAAATATTAAGAATGTAAATAGTGTTCCTATTAATGAAAGGCTTTCTTTTTCCACACCTAATAAAAGGATAGGAGTTGCTAAGACCCATCCAAATATATACAAAAATGGTATAAAAATAAGTGTAGATAATAATTTTGGACTCAAAAAAAATAATTTGATATAAATCTTTTTTATCTTATCTATTATGATCATATTAAAAAATTAATATTTTCCTGGAAATTCAAAAAAAATAAATTTAAAAATAAGTGTAATTTCATGATTGACCTAATATATTATAGTTTCGTTAGGGAGAAGTATACGTTTTTCTTTAGTCGAGAAATTAGAAGGAACTAAAAATTCTTTTTTTGAATTTGATAAGAAAGATGCCCACCAGGAGAAAGTACTATTGCCTAGAATCGCAAATTTTGCGGATCTTATAATATTAAAATCATTTTTAATAGAGTCTGATTTTATAATTGATATTTGCAAATTAGTAAAATAATTTTTAAGTTTCTTGATTAACTCTTTACCATATTTTCGATCTTCGCAAATTACAATAAAATTGCCTAATCCTTTAGAAAGAAAGTATTTTATAGAGTTTTTGTAATAATCAAATTTGCATATATTTAAGTGTTCTATTGAAAGAAAGTCTCCACCCCTGATATGCATTACTACATTTTGATTACATAACTTTAGCTGTTTATTATTTAATTTTATTGGCTTTAATTTTAAGTTAAAGAATAAGGACTGAAGCTGACTATAGGTCCAATTTTGATTAAAATAACCGTCTAAAAATAATAATTTCCGGTTTTTATAATATGATTCATTATAAATAAATTTCCGATCATTTATTCCTATTTTAGGCAAAAAACTTCCAAATCTTAATCCCGCAGAAACTCTAGCAAAAGACTTTGTTAAAAAGTTTAGTTTTTCCGAATTATCGAAATAAAGCCAATCAGGGATTTCAAAAATAGATCTTAAACAATTTACTCTTTTTGGTATATGAATATCTCCTAAAAAAGAAATAATAACTCTTTCTTTCTCCCGTCTATATTTAAGTATTGCTGCAGTCTGAAATAATTGATTACCCAATCCGCCTACCATTCTAGAAAAAAGCATTTCTCAAAACCGAATAATTATAATTAAGAAAAAAAATCATAAAATCTTTTTTCTTTTAAAAAATTATATAATTTTATCTGTTTAAGTATCTATAAAATTGGAATCAGAAACTTTCTATAAAGAAAATCAATATTTTCTTTTTAATATTATTGTTCCAGTTTTTAATTCAGAAAAATTTATAGAAAAATGTCTTAATTCTATTATTAAGCAGTCATATAAGAATTTTCGAGTAAAAGTAATTGATGATTGTTCTACTGATTACTCTTATGAATTAGCGTTAGAGATATGTGCTAGGAATGAAAATTTTCAAGTAAGTAAGAATCCAAGAAGACTAGGAGCATTAAATAACATTACTGAATTACTCAGTTTAGATGTAGAAGAGCCTACTAGGACAATTGATATATTAGTTGATGGAGATGACTACTTATACAGCGGAGATGTTCTTAATATTCTTCATGAAAAGTATTTAACTACTAATTGCTTAATTACCTACGGCTCTCACTTATCATCAAAAGGTGTTCAAGGAAAAAAATATCCTAGTTTTGTGAGAAAATTTAATCTATATAGAAAATATTTTTGGTATGCATCTCATCTAAAAACTTTCAGACATGATTTATGGCTTTCAATTGATCAAAATGATTTAATAGACAAAAATGGTCAATATTTTTCTGTCGCATCAGATTTGGCATTAATGTTCCCAATGTTAGAGATGGCAGGAAATCGGCAAGAGTTTATCAAAGATCTACTATATGTTTATAATGATGAAAATCCTATAAGTGATCATAAAATCAGAAGAAAAGAACAAGTATTAGCTGCTAAAGAAATAAGAGAAAAAAGTAGATATAAGAGGATGGAATTTACTTAATTAATTCTGAGCAATAGTTTTTATTTTCTTACTGAATTAGTTAAATATGGATATATTGCCTTTGTTTGATTTAGGGATTTATAATTCCTGCTTTTTCTAATGCGAAAGATAAAATTGCGATTATTGCCATAACTGTGAGAATCTTGTTTTTTCTTATAAAATCCATAATTATTATTAAAAATTTATTGGTTAAATTTCTATATAAAAAATAATTAAGAATACTATAACAATATAGAGGCAACAAATTTATATATTTGCTTTAACTAAACTAAGAGGTTAATAATATATTTGTATTTATTTATCTAAAAAACAAAGGGTCATTAAAATCATCTTATAAATCAAGAAAAAAGTAAATCAGCATTTTTACGGATTTACTGAATATAGAAAAAGGAGTAATTTAAAAATGTTGAGTTCGGAGGCAATCTAAATGATTGATAGTCCGCCTGAAATTTAGCAAATTCCAAAATATAGGAAGCGTATTCCTGAGCATGGGATTATTCGAAAATTAAAGTTCAATCAATTAGTCTGATAAGACTTCGCTTTATAATTACTAGCGACAATAGGAACAAAAATTATCGAGAGAAATCCCCGAATTCACGTATTCAAGGTTTATGAGTAAATAGACTTAAAATATGTAATTTTATATCCTGAAAGAAGGAAATGAGATATTAAAAAAGGACTGTTCAAACAGTCCTTTTTTATTGTTTAAGAAATTTCTTCTAAACTATTCAGTCTTTTTGGATAATATAGATCTATAAAATGATTAAAAATATTTCTAAATGAAAGATCAAGTGTTGTTTCCTAAAATTGAAGTGCGGGAAAAGGGTTTTTTACAAGTTAGTGAAATTCATACTATTTATTGGGAAAGATCTGGTAATCCAAATGGCAAAAAAATACTTGTTGTTCATGGAGGCCCAGGAGGAGGAAGTCAACCAAGATATAGAAGATATTTTGATCCAAATAAATTCGATATTATTCAATTTGATCAAAGAGGCTGCGGTTCTTCAACTCCTTTCTCTGAATTAAAAGAAAATACGACTAATCATTTAGTTGATGATATCGAGAAATTAAGGATGCTATTAAAAATAGATAGTTGGCATTTGTTTGGTGGATCTTGGGGATCAACACTTTCACTTATATATGCAATTAAAAATCCCTCAAGAGTTATGAGCTTAACTTTGCGAGGGATATTTTTATGTAGAAAGTTTGAATTACTATGGTTCTATCAATATGGTGCAAGTGAGATATTCCCTGAGGAATTTGAAGAATATATTTCTGTAATACCAAAAGAAGAAAGAAATGATTTGATAAGTTCTTTTTATAAATATCTAACATCTTCAGACGCTAATCTGAGATCAAAAGCAGCAGCAGCTTGGACGAAATGGGAACTCTCAACTAGTCATTTAATAAATAAAAAATTCGATTTTGATAAGTCTCAAGTTAATTCTTTTTCAGATGCCTTTGCTAGGATCGAATGTCATTATTTTATTAATAATATTTTCTTAGAAGATGATTTTATTTTGAAAAATATAAAAATAATAGAATCGATTCCAATAAAAATAATTCAAGGGAGGTATGACGTCGTATGTCCTGTTAGGAGTGCTTGGGATCTAAATAAGAAATTAAAGAATTCTGAATTAATTATTGTTAATGATGCGGGTCATTCAATGAGTGAAAAAGGTATCAGTATTGAATTAATAAAAGCTGTAAAAGGAATTGAAAATCTCTAATAGAGAGAATATTGCATTAAAAATTAAAGGCCATTATCTTCAATATTTTTTGCAATACTCCTAAGAAGTTCGACGATATCGGAATCTTTGCATTGAGTATCTTCTTTAAGCAAAATGCACTCGTCTCTAATACTTACATTAGTACTCCACCATATACCTGAACTATTGGTGTCATCCCATTCAAATCTCTCAGACATAATTTATAAAATCTATTTGATACATTAAAGCTTTGCATTACTGCATCGTGGATTTATAAAGTAAATTTCAAAATTAAAAAATTTTCCTAATAAATAACAAAGAAAATAGAAGTTTTTATAATTAAATTCAAATATCTAATTTTAGTTCATATTGTATTTCCTTTTTCTTTGAAATATTTTTTTTATTATTTATATTTTTTCTAACCCTTTTTCTAGAGCCATGTTTTAAATAAATTTCTTTTGAAATATTCCAGTATCCATCTTTTCTCGTTATTTCCTGAATTTTCTTCCTGGCAGTTTTAGTACTATTTGGGATATCAATTATTGGTCTTATATAATTAATTTTTTCATATTCTTCTTTATTAAATCTAGATAATAGCCACGGTTCATGAATGAAATTAAGTGATATACCCTTTAATTCTGGTATCCATTTTTTTATAAATTTTCCTTGAGGATCATGATCTTTCCCCTGCTTAATAGGATTATAAATTCTATTTGTATTTATAGATGTAGTTCCAGATTGCATTTGGCATTGATTCCAATGTATTCCAGGCTCATAATCTACAAATTTATTTGCTAATTCAGAACCTGAATCTTGCCATGGTAGCCATAAATTATAGCTAGCAAAAGACATTAACATAGCTCTCATCCTGAAGTTAATCCATCCATTGAAATTTAATGAGCGCATACATGCATCTATAAATGGAAAGCCCGTATTGCCTGAACTCCATAAATAGAGTAATTCATTATTTTTTTCTCTAATATTTTTAAAAAAAGGATGGTATTCTCTAAACTCTAGTTCTGGTTCACTTTCAAGTTTCTGAATAAAATGACAATGCCAAGTTAATCTACTTTTTAGCATCTTGGAATTATTATTTTTTAATATGTTTGCCTTATTAAAAATTTCTTTTAATGAAATGCATCCCCAACAAATATAGGGTGATAGTCTTGTGCAACTATCAAATGATTTTTCTGGGCTAGCAATATCTTTTGAATAAGAATCTAATTTATTATTAAAGAAATATTGCATTCTCTCTAAACCTTTCTTTCTCCCACCTTGCATTCTTCCTGGACAAGTTTCTTGTTTAAAGTTAAAAATTTCTTCTGAGGGTATTTCGCCAATATCAAAGTTGATAGAATTAATTTTTAATGGAGCTTTAAGTAAGTTTTTTTCTGAATTTTTTTGCCACTTTTTAGACCAATTATTCCTATCAAATTTTCCTCTGAAAACTGAAAATTGCAGAAATTCTTTCCAAATAATATTTCTGCTTAAAGCCCATTGTCTTACTTTTTCATCCCTTTTATAAGTAAGCCAATCCCCAGTTTCTTGATGGCTATATATCTTCTTGATATTAAATTTTGAACTAATTTCATTAAAAATATTAAGAACATTACCAGTCCTAATAATTAATGGTTGTCCAATCTCAGCAAGTGCATTTCTTAAGTCTATTAGACTTTCTTTGCAAAATTGCCACTGCCTATTGGAATGAGTATTTTGGCTCCAAATATCTAACTCAATAATGTAAATAGGTAAAATATCATTATCTTCTATAGCCGCGCAAAGAGCTTCGTTATCATATATCCTTAAATCTTTCTTAAACCATAAGATATTTATTTCTTTCATGATTTTTCCTTCAATACTAGAAAAATAATATTAAGTTTGTAGGTAAAGAATATTAAAAAATTTAGAAAAACTGAAAATCAAAAAAATGAAAATAACAAGAAAACTTTGGAAGGATAATTATGAGATTGCTTTACTAAGTTTAAATACAAAATTTGTTCAAGGTTTAAAGAATGGAAGTCTCCCTAAAAATATATTTCAAGAATATTTAGCTCAAGATTATTTCTTTTTAGAAACTTTTGCTAGAGCATATGGTCTTGCAGTTTCTAAATCAAATGATAAGTACTCAATAAGGAAGTTGAGTGAACTTTTAATGGGCGTTTCTGAGGAGTTAATACTTCATGAAACTTATGCAAAAGAATGGGATATTGATTTATCTAAAAACTATATAAAAAAAACTACTAAAAATTATACAGATTTCCTTGATGATACTTCTAAAAAACTTAGCTCTATCGAAATAATGTTTGCAATGACTCCATGTATGCGACTTTATTCTTGGATAGGAAAAAGTCTTTATAAAGAGGATTTTGATAATAAATATAAAAAATGGATAATTACTTATTCTGATGAGAGCTTTGAGAATTTAGCAAATTCATTAGAAAATCTTATTGAGACTAGTAAAGAATCATATGATATCAATCAAGCAAAATATTTATACAAAAGAGCAATTGAATTAGAATTGGATTTTTTTAATGCTTATTCAGATTTCTGATTTAAATTAAAATTTACTTAAAGTACTTAAAATGACGAGTTAATCAAATTATGTATTCTAAAATTGCACTTACAATAGGTGGTAGTGACTCCGGAGGTGGGGCTGGTATTCAGGCTGACTTGAGAACTTTCATGGCCCTTAAAGCCCATGGATGTTCTGTTATTACATGTGTTACTGCACAAAATAGTATGGAGGTTACAAGCGTTGAACCAGTAGAAAAGCATACTTTATTAAGTCAGTTAGATACTTTATTTGCTGATTTTGATATTGACGCCTTAAAAACTGGAATGTTATTAAATGAAAGAATAATTAATGATACTGCTTCAAAATTAAATACATATAAAATAACGAAAATTATTGACCCAGTAATGGTTACAAGAACTGGTTCCAAATTACTGAAAGATTCTGCGATTAATGCTTATAAAAAACTTTTATTACCAATTGCGGATTTGTTAACTCCGAATATTTATGAAGCGAATCTACTTTCTGGTTTAGAAATAAGGAGTAAAGAGGATATCGAAAATTGCGCAATAAATATTATTGGTCTTGGAGCTAAAGCGGTACTTATAAAAGGTGGCGGTTTAGAAGATATGAAAGGCAAGGATTTTTTTCTTGACTCAAATGGTAGAAAAGAGTGGCTCTTTAATAATTTTATAAATACAAAAAATACCCACGGTAGCGGTTGTACTTTGAGTGCTGCTATTTGTGGTTACAAAGCTTTAGGTTTTGAGCTGCTTGATTCCATACATAAAGCGAAACTATTTGTTGAGAAATCTTTAAAAAATTCTTACAAAATAGGATCTGGCCCAGGTCCATTGGGCCATCATTAATTATTTATAGAAGTAGAGTTAGAACCACCATTTTCTGTAGGGTTTTTTTAAGAATAAGATTTCTTCAGATTCCCATCCTCCCTCCAACCATTCAAGATGCTCAAGCAATAAAGACTCACTTTCCCTTTTGTTTAATTTCCCAATTCTATTAGCAATACCATCGAACCTTACTTTCATCAATTCCTCAATCTTGATGTTATTCATAGGTTAAATAATAAATTTTTTCTACTGTTACTTGTATAGATTTTCTTGTCAACGATTTAATTTTATTTGTTTACTAGAAGTTCTTAAATATGTATTAAATACAACTTTTTGAAATAGATAGTAATTAAGACTTATTCACATAGATTTAATCAAATACTAAATTTACATAAAAATACTCTAACTATGAATAAAGAAGAAAAAACAAAGCAAAAAACTATTTTAAATGTAGGCTATTGTGAAACGACCTCTGAATGGCTCAATAGAATCATTACTGAACTAGCAGATGAAAATAAAAATTTTGTAGATTTATCAGTTATTTGCGCTTAAGTTTTAAAAAACTTAATTTAAATTTAAGTAATTTTCATTTTACTACTGCTAGTAATAGTGATTTTAAAATATTTTTGAAAAGTGAACCCTAATCAAAAAAGTTTAGAAATAATTAAACAATTTAATTTATCTCCTCATCCTGAAGGAGGATGGTTTAACGAGATCGTAAGGAGTCATAGTTCTGTAACGAGAGAAGATGGCCAAAGAAGAAATTTCATTACGGGAATTTATTATCTTTTAGAGAGAGATGCAAAAAGTGCGTGGCATAGAGTAAAAAATGCAGATGAAATCTGGATTTATCTTAGGGGTGATCCTCTAAATTTATGGTGCCTAGATAATGATAATAATTTAATAAGAAATTTAATTCTAGATTCCAATAATCCATTAGAAATGATTCCTTCTGGATATTGGCAAGCCGCAAAAAGTAAGGGAGATTTTACATTGGTTAGTTGTTGTGTTGGTCCTGGCTTTGATTTTAAAGATTTTGAATTACTCAGAAATACAAATCACATCTCTAGATTGGATAAAGCAATAAATGATCTAATTTAAGACATTTTTTTATTTATATTTTTGAAATTATCCTTTAGATTTATAAAGCTATTTAATAAATGAATATGAAATGAATCAAAATTCTGTCAAAACTATTGGTATTAATGATCAATCAAGGAAAGATTCGTACTTAGTTTATGTTAATCAGGTTGATGGATTAAAAGACGTTTTTAATAGGAATTTTGATGAGTGGTCTAATTTTGATAGTTGGGAAAGTATTTCAGTTCAACAATGGATTTTTTCTAGGGCTTTGGAGGTTTATAAAGGTATGAAAATTGATATTAAATGTGATTGTTGTGAACATAATGATTTAATCCCAAATGATTTTGAGAGCATTAAAAAAGAAAAATGTTATGGGAAAAAAAGTGCTTTCATGATCAAAAAAGTTGTAGAGGAAATTGTATTAGCTAAGGCAAGAAGAGATAGTGATGGAACATATTCTGCATAAGATTTTTAAATATCTATGGAATGAAAAATCTTTTAATTACCATTGAAAATTATCAGAGGAGCCTATTGTTAAATTTCTAGTTGAAATCTTATGAAACTTATCATGTACGGAATTACTGAACTCCTTTTCATCTAAATAATTCACTAGATCTATAGGGTCGATATTTTCATCGAACCATGCATCATATTCAATATGGTTAGGTTCAGCAAAATAACTCATAACCAATTAATAGCTAACAAAAAATTTATAAATGGTACATGCGATACCAAATAGAGATTCCTTTTGCGAATTAATTTTATAAAAGGCTTAAAAAATCTAAATTTAAAGATAATCTAAATGCTTTTTAAAATATGTTTTTAGATTTAAAGTACATTATATGATTTTTATTTATGGCCTATTATCACGTACATGGACTTATTCCAGACGGAATTTCTCAGTCAGAAGGTTACAAGATGTTTGAGCAGTATATTGCTTCTGGTGCTCCAATGGATAATTTTGATGGATTTGAATTGGTAAGTAGATTCCATGCACCTGAAACAGGAGAGGTTTTTGTTACTTTCAAGGCTGATAATCATTTAGCAATATCTCAACATTTTGGAGTATGGAGAGCAAAATTTGGACTTGATTGGAATATAACTGCTGTTTTAAATGATGATGAGGTTATTCAGAGAAACAAACAAGTTGCAGATGCTGTTGCCGCAATGGGATAATTAGATTGATTGACAGTCGATCTAGAATAAGGGGCAAATTAGCTCCTTTTTTTATGTCTTTAGAAACTACTGTTTTTACATTCAAAATAAAAGTAATTTTTAAAGAATGGGCTGTAGTTTATGACAGCGAAGAAAATATACAAATTAATAAAGA
This sequence comes from Prochlorococcus sp. AG-418-G23, assembly GCA_003214195.1. Taxonomy (GTDB): domain Bacteria; phylum Cyanobacteriota; class Cyanobacteriia; order PCC-6307; family Cyanobiaceae; genus Prochlorococcus_A. The sequence continues at coordinate 30,129 of QCLY01000009.1, read as the reverse complement.
ACGTGGAATTGTTTGCTTAAATCAAGGTGTAAAGATAGATGATCCAACTAGTGTAATTCTTATTGGGCAGCATGAAGAAGGCAAATCAATTGCTATGTTTACAGATCCAATATTGAAACACTAATTGAGAGTGCAGGCCATATTTATGATTCGAATATCATATCAAGTTACTTTTAAATTAGAAGTTCTAAAAGAGAGTTTTACTTTTTAATTAATGGCTAAATCTCATTGGTTGATTAACTCAAAAAGAACAGAAGTTAAAAGGTTTGTAAAAAACGATAAGAGTATAGATGGAGTTTTTGAGTATATGTTTGTAGATACTGGAAGAATAGTTGGTGTGTTTGGTAAAGAACCACCTTTAATTACAACTACAGTTTCTGTAGATATTGATTTAGCTAGAGAAATTTATGAAAGGTTAATCTCTCAAGGTTGGAGGAAAACTGAGGAGGTTTGGATAAAAAAAAGATAGTTAGTTATCTATTTAAGAAATCTTTTTCAGTTAACTAGTTATTCAGGTAGTGCCTTAATTTATCTTCAGTAGACATTCTTTGTGTTGTTGTTTTGCTGATTGGGAATGAAATTAATCTAAATCGTTTGACTAAATTATCAATAAGAATCTTAGTGCTAATGGTAACCACAAACATAGTAGGAGCATTAGTAAAAGAGTAATAGCATGTACATTTGGAATGTATTGCTCTTTAAAAATTTCCGTCTTCATAATTTATTTAGTTTTCTTAAGTTTGATTTCTCTTCTGATAAGCAAAGCAATAACAACAATACACATGTTCATTAGAAATACGTCTAATGGCATTAAGTAAAAAAGTCTCTATATAATTAATAGCAAGATTATTGATTTACGAATCAAGAAATGATTAAAAATTTTTATTGACTTAATAAAAGGAATCTAAAAACTTAATTGATGCTTAAATATTTCAATTCTCATTATATATTTTATGAATCTGGTGTGGCGACATAGACATTACTATAGAAAATTTCTGTTTGGTATAAATTAATATAAAACTTTTTTTATTACTTCTCCCAAAATAGTAGAAAAATCAGGTGGTACAGCATTTCCAAGCATTTTGAATTTATCAGTTCTGCTACCCTTGAAAACATAGTCATCAGGAAATGTCATCAATCTGGCTGCTTCCCTTACAGTTATAGACCTGGCCTGAATGGGATCTGGATGAATATGTCTTAGTCCATCTTTATGAAGATGTGCTGGGATTGTATTGCTTGGCTTATCCCAGTTTAAAACATTATATTTGTGAACTGAAGATGATTTGGCAGTATATTTTTCGTATATTTTTTTTAGAGAATCAGTAGATTTAAATTCATTTCTACCACTCTCAATATCTTCAGCGAGTATTTGAAAAATTTTAATATCTCTTTCGTTATGAAATCTTGGCTCATGCTCACTAAACGAACTTTCTACTTTGTGAGAAATTCTATTGATTGATTTAATGGGATTTATTTTTGGCAAGTCTCCAATTGCATCCCAAACAGTTTTGATTTGTTTTTTATTGTTTCTCATTTCTTTATAAAAAGAATCTATTTTATTTTTTGAATTTCTGTAATTATTTTTATTAACGCCGAAAATAATAACCCTTTTTCTTTTTTGAGGGACTCCATATTCAGACATATCAAAAACACAATCCTTTAGATTTTCATTTATTACATATCCTGATTCATTAAAACTTTTAGAAAGTTCAGCAATTAAATCGATACCGTATGGTTTTGCGGAGAGCATTCCTAAAACATTCTCGAATATAAAAAAATCTGGCTGAATTTTCTTAAGTAAAAAATTAAAAGATTCAAAAAGAAAATTTCTTGGATCTTCGCTCATATTATTTTCTTGTTTATTCCTTCCTGCTATTGAATATGCTTGGCAAGGAGGGCCACCAATAATGCCATTTATTTTTGTAGGTTTTTTTAAAATGACATTATTTAAATAATTTTCATATTTAGTAATGTCTTCATTAATAACAATTTCCTCACTTAATGAGTTTTCTTCTAAAGTTTTGCAAAAGTTTTCGTTTATTTCTAAATGAATAGGTACTTTAAATCCTGCTTTTCTAAAACCTAAAGAAAGCCCCCCACAACCTGCAAAAAGATCAATTACATTCAATTTGTTCATAAATTTTCTCTGCAAGGACTTTAGCTAACAAAACTGGGACAGCATTGCCAATTTGTTTATTTTGGGATGTTTTTGATCCATGGACAGTAAAGCTATCAGGGAAAGATTGAAATCTGCAGTTTTCTCTAACTGTAGGAACCCTATTGTAAAGATAATGAAAATGATTTCTATGGCCTGTATCAATAGTTTTTGAAGGTTTTAAACTGTGATATCTAGACCATGCCTCATTAAATTTCCGACTCTTTCCAACTCCTGGTGGTAGATCTTTATAGTTTCCACCTTCTGGAACTTGACTAATTACATTAATGACTTCTTGAGTATGCCTTGTGGGTTGATGATTTGTTAAAGTTTTTGATCCATCTTTTATGAGCGTTTGATACAAGCTATTTTCATTTTTGATGTAAACATTTTTTTCTGTTAAATCTGAAAGTGAAGGCAAGTCATCAATCGCATCTTTGCAATTAATGTAATTAGAAGAATTAAATAAAGGTTCTGGAAACTCAAAGATGCGATTTTGAAGCCCAACGTAAAAAAGTCTTTCTCTAGATTGAGGGACTCCAAAATCTTTTGAATTCAGAATCTTGGCATTTACTAAATAGCCTATATCTGAAAACTTTTCTATTATTTCTTTTTTTATTAGGCCTTTATATAAAGTAGCCATTCCTTTTACATTCTCAATTAAGAATGCTTTAGGTTTGGTTTCTTTGACTAGATCAAATAAAGCTTTGTATAACATGTTTCTTTTGTCATCAAAATTTCTTGGTCCAGTCAGTGAAAATCCTTGACAAGGCGGCCCTCCAACAACAACATCAATTTCATTTGGTGGAATATGATGAAATAGTTCATCCATCCAATCTTTCTTATACAAATCAATATTTAATGTATTTTTTGAGATATTATTTTTTTGGGCTGTGAGCAAAGAATCTTGGTCAAAATCTACCATACCTTTGATTTCAAATCCTGCTAATTTAAATCCTAGAGATATGCCACCACAGCCAGAAAAAAGATCAACTACTTTCAAAGATTTTGTATGTCCTTTTTGAAAAACTCTCTTTAAAATTTCATCGGTCATATTTAGTAAAGAGTTATTTCTCTAAATATTTTTAATAAAACTACAGATAAAGATTAGTGGTGTAAATATATATATTCAAGTTTTTTAAATTAAAAATTTATAATTAGTCTTCTAAAAAAATTACATAATCAAAAAAATTCTTTTTCCTTTTGTTTTACTTTTATAATTAATAGGAGATAGTTTTTTTGATAGAAAAGAATAACAGCGCTGATGAATTACTAGTTCAGTGTGGTCATGCCTTGCCACTTCTGGTTTCTAGATTAAGAAGCCTTACTGATATAAATTAACTATTTGGGTAATGGTTTATATGAGGTCAATTTTTGAAAAATAAAAATTTTTCAAAACTAGTATTTACTTTATTCATGATAAAAATAATTTTGTTATTAGTTTCTTCTATGGATAATCTATAGATAAGAAAGATGCTTTATGAATTAAAAAGTCATGATAGATATAAAAAGAAATAGTAAAAAGGAACCTGTAAAAGCTACTGGATTAAGATCGAGAGCATCTTCGTCTTACTCCCCAAATCAGAAAGAGGATTTTAAAATAAGTAGAGGTAGGTTTTCCAATTTTTTAACATGCAAGAGATGTTTTTACCTGGATAGAGTAAAAGGACTTGACCCGCCAGGAACACCTGGATGGACTTTAAACGAGACAACTGATTTGCTCTTAAAAAAAGAATTTGATTACTGCCGAGAAAGACAAATTCCTCATAGATTATTCATCGATAATGATTTGAGTCATCTAGTCCCTTTTGATCATCCTAAGATGGATGATTGGCGTAATTCACTCCATAAAGGATTGATGCTTCGTCATAAGGATACAAAAATCATCTTGACTGGAGGGGTTGATGATATTTGGCAGCATAAGATTACAAAGCAATTAATAGTTGTTGATTACAAGTCACAGGCAAAACTTGGGAGAGTAGATAAACAAGACTATCTTGATGATCCTTATCATCAAGGCTATAAAATTCAAATGGATTTCTATGCGTATCTTTTAAAAGGGATGGGATTTGATGTTCATAAAACATCCTATTTTTTAGTTTGTAATGCAAAAAGAGATGAAGAGGAATTTAATAAAATAATGAATTTTGACGAATATTTAGTTCCATATGATTGGAATATTGGTTGGATTGAAGAAGAAATTGATGCCATGGTTTCTTTGATGAATAATGACCAGATCCCGGAACCAAATTTATCCTGTAAAAATTGTGCTTATTCCGAGCAATATGCAAAGTTGGTTTGTAAACCTGTAAATGATAATAAAGTGATTCAGGGAAATCTTTTTTAGTCTACTTTTTGTCGATGCCATTACTGCTATGGGTAAATTTTATTGATTGACAGTCGATCTACAATAAGGAGCAATTAGATCTTTTTTATGTCAATTGAAACAACTGTTTTAGATTTTAAATTAAGGAATACTTTTGAAGAATATGAGGCTTATATGAATGCTCCCGAACAACAAGCCATGTTTAAAGAGATGGGAGTAAAAACTTTTTATATTGGTAAATCACTAGAGGACCCCCAAAGAGCAACCGTTATGTTTCAAGGACCAGTAAATACTTGTTACGATATCTTTGTTAATCCAGAAACTAAAACAATAGTTGAAGCATCTGGCCATATTTATGAAGGAACAATAATTAACCGTTGGATTTCTGAATAATTTTTAAACACCTATTGCTCCCACTGCTAGCTGCTTTGGCACTACCTAATGCTCTTAATGCTAATGAAAAAGTTTTATTTGAAATGAGTGATATTGAAGCTAATAAAATATTGCTTGGTCAAGTTCTTTCTGTTTGCTACGCGGTAGATCGAAGGCACATAACGATGAAACAAAAAATAGATATGTTGGGATTTGCTTTAAACTACCATGAACGTGCGCATGGAAATAAACAAGCCATACAAGAAGAACAAATGAATGCTGTTGGGAAAGTCCTGGATATCTTTCCAGATTGTTTCCCTGAAGTAAAAAAAAGATAAATGAAACGCTTATTTCTAGCCACAATATTATTTTTATTTCCTTTAAATGCGCAAGCAGGCTTCCCAGAAGGTAAGAAGGGATATGATCTGAAAAAAATTGAAGAGTCTTTTAGATTACCCTGTGATGAAATTGGAAATGATGATTGTATTGCAAGAGCACTAGGAGTAGGTGCCTGTACTTGGATATTTGAGATAAATAAAGATAAAGAAACCGGTGAAGCTTTAAGAATTGCAGACACAGTTTTAGTTGCTCTTCTTAAAGGAAATAGTCTTGATTTAAAATCAATGCTTGAAAAAGATGGATTAATTAAAAATAATATTAAAAAAGAAGCCACTTATAGAATTAACTTCTGTAGAGAAGAGACAAAAAAAGCTATTCCAAAGTTAATAAAGAAATTGCCGGAGGGTGTTGTATTGGATGAAGAGAGAATAGAGAATTTAACCAGTGTATTTCCTCTACAATATTTAAGTATGTTCGAGCAGATGAGTAAGTATAAAAAATGAGCTCCTTGGAAGAAAAAACTTATCAACTTACAGAAGAGGAAGCTTTGAGTATCTATGCGAGAATGATCCACACTCCTGACTCGGCTGAGCGTAGTTGAATTTATCCTGGACTTCAGTCGAATTTAATAATACAAAAATACTTCTTGCCGAAATTTATTTCATTTGGCAATATTAGTAACCGACTCCAAAATTGGCACATCATTATAAGATGTTTCCCTTAATGGCCAGATAGAACTGAGGAAATAAAAGTCAGGGATTTTTCCAATATTTTTCTTTCAGTTCAGCTATTAAAAAGCTCCTACAAACATACTGATAAACAAATGAAAATTATCAAGAGACTTAGGTCGCTGCCAGGCGATTCTCTAGGCGTTATACGCCGCACCCCGCCACTTGTTTTCGCAATGGCTGTCTTGTCTTTCGGAGGATTTATAGGCGCCTCTACAGTCCTTGTGAGAGGGTTCAGAATGGTTGAAAATACCATTACTGTTACGGGTGCAAGTACTGAAAGTTTTGAGAGTGATATTGCTAAATGGTCCGTGCAGGTAAGGGCTAGAGGAAATACTCAGATTGAATCATTTAACAAGCATAAGGAGTCAATGAAAAAGACAATGAATTTCCTTAAAGCTAATGGCATCGAAGATGGTATCGAACACGAAGTTTATCTTGGACCTGCCAGTATAAAAGAATATGAAACCAAGCATCCTAAGACCAATGAAATCATAAGAACTGAATGGATTACATACCAGAGTATTGAAATTCAGACCAATGATGTTTATCGAATTCAAAAGACCCACAGCAAGATAACTCAACTTCTTGGTGATGGTGTTTTAGTAAGACCAAGCTCTCCTGAATTTACATATTCAAAGCTTGCAGATAAAAGAGTTGATATGCTAGCCAAGGCGGCGAAGGACGCACGAATTAGAGCAGAGGCTATTGCGCTTCAGGCAGGTTCTAAAGTTGGAGGCCTAAAGAAAGTGAACACCGGTGTTTTCCAAATCACAGTTCCAAATTCAACGAGAGTAAGTAGCTGGGGTTCTTATGATACCACCACTATCAAGAAGGATATCACTGCTGTTATGGGAGTGACTTTCGCTGTTAAATGATGACTCAAGGAGTCTCCTTTTTGCCTTTAAGAATCATAATTAAAGGCAGACCAATAAGCATTAGACTCCCATCAATCAATAAAAAAGTATTCAGATTCATTTATCCATTTCATTTGGGGTATCCCAATTAAGGGGTATCCCTTTTTTTAATGAGTGCTTTTTCATATCATCCATCTCTTTTCTAATTTTGTTGTAGTAGGCCAACTCTTCAGGATCTTCAGAACCCAGCCCGTAATTCATGGTCGCTGCAAGATAAATTCTGTGAATTCGGTATGACGATAGTGGCATTACTTAAGAAAATTTCTGTTAAATATACCTGAAGCTAAGTCTAAATGCTGACCTCTAGAAATCTGCTCCTTATCTTTTACTGCTAATTTATTAGCATGTGTTGTAGCAATGCTTTTGGCCATGCCCTCGTCGGGACTTGAACCCGAGACCTCTCCCTTACCAAGGGAGTGCTCTACCGCTGAGCTACAAGGGCAATTTAAAAGTGGGCCGGGTTGGATTTGAACCAACGTAGGCAGAGCCAGCGGATTTACAGTCCGCCCCCTTTAACCACTCGGGCACCGACCCCCACTATTTGAACTTATCAGTTAATGGACACTTTTTGTGAAAATGTTTTGGTTTTTTTGTTTCTTTCTAGATAGCATTTGTAATGAAAAGGTTTAATTGACGATGAATATCTTATTGATAAATGGACCAAATCTAAATCTTTTAGGTTCAAGAGAACCTGAAATATACGGAAATAAAACATTGAGTGATATTGAAAATGATTTAACCAAAGCGGCTAAAGATAAAAGTATTAATCTTGAATGTTTTCAAAGTAATCATGAAGGTGAAATAGTTGATAAAATTCAGGATTCTGTAAAAAGCATCCAAGGAATTTTAATAAATGCCGGTGCTTTTACTCATACCTCTATTGCTATAAGAGATGCTTTGATTGGATCAAAAATTCCATTTGTAGAGTTACATATTTCAAATATTTTTAGTAGAGAAGATTTTCGTAAAGAATCCTTTCTTACAGATAAAGCAATAGGAATAATTAGTGGCTTCGGCATATCAAGTTATTCTCTAGCTCTTGAAGGGATTATTGGATATTTAAGTAGTAAAGATTAAATGCTAGTCGATTTTAAAAGGCCAACTTCTAATATTAAATATTTATCTTCATTAACCTCAGATAAGTGGATCAAACTTGCATTATCTAATCCAATAGATATTCTTATTGACCATGCTCATTGTGAAAGAAAAGCAGCAGGAGTAGCTATTCAACTGATGTTCAGATATCCATCAGAACCAAATCTTGCAGAAGTTTTAAGTCCAATAGCGAGGGAGGAATTAGAGCATTTTGAAAAAATACTTTATTTTTTAAAGGATCTTGGACATTCTCTTGAGTCCTTAAAACCGCCTCCATATGGAGCTGAATTGTCCAAGAATATAAGAAAGGAAGAGCCCAATAGAATGCTTGATAGTTTCTTAATAGCAGGACTTATTGAAGCAAGAAGTCATGAAAGATTAAGCTTGCTTGCGCTGAATTCTGAAGATAAATCGTTTAAATGCCTTTATGAATCTCTGCTTGAGAGTGAGGCAAGGCATTTTGGAGTTTACTGGAAACTAGCGCAAACTAAATTCTCTAAAAATCAAACTTTCAAAAGGCTAGAGGAATTATCTGAAATTGAGTCTGAAATACTGTCTGAAACTTTTATGATGCCAAGGGTACATAGCTAAAGATAATAAAAATATGATAAAAAAAAAGTTTTTAAGTTTACTTAATGGATTTAAAACTGATTTACCAACATTCACCATTGTTGGTGTAGGCCCTGGGGATCCATCTCTTTTAACAATTGCTGCTGTGGGTGCAATTAAAAAAGCGAAAGTTATAGTTTTTCCAATATCAGATGATAATAAAAAGAGTTTTGCGGCACAAATAGTCAAGAAATACACCAAGTTTAAAAAGAATATACCTATTATCTTTCCAATGGCTAGGAAGGATTTTGATCCTGATGAAATATGGTCTAACGCAGTAGAAAAAATTGTGAAATTTATAAAAAATGGTGAATCAGTTGTTTTACTTTGCCTAGGAGATACATCAATATTTGCGAGTTCTTCTAATATTTTGAGGATATTAAAGCATAATTATCCAGAAATCATTACTAAAACCATACCTGGTATTTCCTCTTTATCAGCAACAGCCGCTCTGAATGATTTTGATTTAGTTAAAAAAGGTGAGACTTTAATAATCAAAGAGTGCCCTTCTTCCAATTCAGAATTAACATCCCTAATTAAGGAAAGTAGAGAAAATAAAACGGTCTTGGCCATTATGAAAATTGGCAAACGATGGAATTTAGTTAGGGAAACTTTAAAAAAAGAGGATATTATCAAAAAATCATTAATTGCTTTAAGTGTTGGTACGCCGGATCAAATTATTCAATATGCATCCCAATATAATAAGGATGTTATGCCTTATTTTTCTTTGATTTTGATAAGGTTCGATTGATGCATAAAAAAGAAAAGTTTCTTAAAAATCAATTTACATGGCCAATATGTAAAAAACTATTATTTCTTATTCTTGAAGATAAGGTTAGTGATGTATTTGTTTGTGAATTAGTTTGGGAAAGACTTTTTTATACTAAAGAATTATCTGCAAATGATTGGGTCTTTAGCCCATTAACTCCTTCTTATTGGTTAGGAAAATTTAAAAAAGCTCCTCAAATCATTTCAGAGAGACCCGCCTCAGTACATTTGACTCGATCAATCCCAAAAGAGTATAAACAGGGATTGAAAAATTTTCTTAATTTTAAAGGCTATAAGATTAATGAACTCTATCCAAGAAGAACTAGAAGAGCGACGGCAGTAAATTGGTTGATTTATTGGTCGATTGAAAATGATTGTTTTTCAAAAGATAATCGATTAATTCCAAGTCCTAGTTCACCACCTGTTAACCCTGTTAAAGGACATTTTGGTGATCCAGAAATTAAATAAGTTTTTTTGAATAAGGTAAATGATTCTATTAAAGGTATAGTTGTAATAGTTATTACTTTCTTTGGAGAGAAGAATTGATTCTTCCAACAATAGCTATCATCGGAAGACCTAATGTTGGGAAGTCTACCTTGGTAAATCGTCTTTGCCAAAGTAATGATGCAATAGTATTTGATAAACCAGGCGTTACGAGAGACAGAACCTATCAAAATGCTTCATGGGGAGGCAAGGAATTTCAAATAGTTGATACTGGGGGATTGGTTTTTGATGATGATAGTGAATTCCTTCCAGAGATAAGAACTCAAGTTTACTTGGCTCTAGAAGAGGCTTCACTAGCTTTACTTGTTGTAGATGGAAACCAGGGTGTAACTGATGGCGATTTATCAATTGCTAAATGGTTAAGGAACTCAAGCTGTAAAACACTTGTTGCTGTTAATAAATGTGAATCGACTACTCTTGGAATATCTTTAGCTTCTGAATTCTGGAAATTAGGTTTAGGTGAGCCTTATCCCGTTTCTGCTATTCATGGTTCAGGAACTGGTGATCTTTTAGATCTCGTGATTGAAGAACTTCCTGAAAATAATATACAAGATGAAGAGGAAAAGATAATGATGTCAATTATTGGTAGGCCAAATGTTGGTAAATCAAGTCTGCTAAATTCAATTGCAGGAGAAAAAAGAGCAATAGTTAGTGATATTAGTGGAACAACGACTGATTCAATAGATACGCTTATTAAGAAAGGTGATAATTATTGGAAAATTGTTGATACAGCGGGGATTAGAAAAAAGAAAAATGTCAAGTATGGGACTGAATTTTTTGGAATTAATAGGGCTTTTAAATCAATTGATAGAAGTGATGTTTGTGTTTTGGTTATAGATGCTATTGATGGAGTAACTGAACAAGACCAGAAGTTGGCGGGGCGAATAGAAGAACAAGGTAGAGCTTGTATTATTGTTGTAAATAAATGGGATCTTGTTCAGAAAAATAGTTCAACAATTTACCAAGTAGAGAAAGAACTGAGGTCTAAACTTTATTTTTTACACTGGTCAAAAATGATTTTCGTATCGGCCATTAGTGGACAAAGAGTTGAGAATATTTTTGAACATGCTCTTAATGCTGTTAATCAACATAGAAGAAGAGTTACAACATCAGTGGTTAATGAAGTTCTGAAGGAGTCTATTAGTTGGAAAAGCCCTCCCACGAAAAGAAGCGGCAAGCAAGGTAGACTTTACTATGGTACACAAGTAAAGAATAAACCTCCTACTTTTACTCTTTTTGTGAACGACCCTAAATTATTTGGAATAACGTACAGAAGATATATTGAAAAACAAATTAGATTGAATTTAGGTTTTGAAGGAACTCCTCTTATTTTACTTTGGAGAGGAAAACAACAAAGAGCTTTAAATAAAGAAGTAGAGAAGGAAAATATTGAGTTAATTCAAAAAGATTAATGAATATTCTTACCAAATTTTCTGTTGGTCAATACGTATATGGAAATAGAAGTTGGCTAAGAATTATAGACAGTAGAATAAAAATAATTATAGTAATGATATTTCTAATCACTCCAATTTGGGCAGGTCCTATTTGGAGATTGAGTTTGGTTGGCTGTTTAATATTAATTACTTTTTTAAGTTTGTTGCCATCAAGAGTATGGTGGCGTTCATTATGTTTACTCTCAAGCCTATCAATATTAATTGGATTTATATCAATACTAGCTTCTTCTGATATTCAATCTCTAGATAGCTTTATAAGAAACCCTGAGGAGTTGCAAGTTGTAGTAGAGAACAATAAAAATTGGTATATTTTGCAAATCCCCTCACTGAAGGTGTGGTTTATAAATTTTGCTCCTTATAACTTATCAAGAAAAGCATTTGAATTAGGGATAAAAACTTCGACTCTGATTTTTACCGTTATCCATAGTGTTAATTTGATGCTTTTAACTACATTACAAGAAGATATTGTATGGGGATTAAGTTGGTTTCTACATCCATTAAGGAAAATTGGATTGCCAGTAAGTAAGTGGCTTTTTCAGTTATTAATTTCATTGCGTTTTATTCCTTTAGTACAAGAAGAATTTCAAAATATAATCAAATCATTGTCAGTAAGATCAATAAATTTTCGAAAATTAGGATTTAAGAAATCCTTTAATGTTTTATTGATTCTAGTAGAAAGGTTATTTCAAAATATTTTTCTTAGAGTTGATCAAGGAGCTGAATCATTGCTCTCAAAGAAAGAAATTATCATTAAAACGAACAGATTTAGAACTCTTTATCCTGAAAGACCTGAGTATTTAATTGTTAATACATTGTCGATATGTTTTATATGCATAGCAATTTTCCTTAGAAAACTGTATGGTGCATTATAAATAACACATTATTATATTTTGAGTTCCGAGCATTATTTAAATCATCCAACATTTGGTATGTTGTACCAAGTCTCTCTTGGAAATGATGGGAGAGATATTTATGCGACTTTATATGCCCAAAAAATGTTTTTTTTGGTTGAAATTAAACAGAGAGAAGTTTTTTTTGAAGTCATACCTTATCTAGACGCTCGTAATCAGGCTGAATTAAACATTCAAAAAGCCAGAAGAAAAGGATCTGAAGATCTATCTAAATGGGAGAATTTATTCACGCAAACTTTCTTGTAAAAGGTGAACCCTTCAAATTATTTAAAAATAAAAGATAAAATCCCATCAAACGTTAAAATCCTTGCAGTAAGCAAAGGTTTTTCTAGCCATGAAATCAAAACCATACAAAATATAGGTCAGAATGATTTTGGCGAGAGTAAGTTTCAAGAAGCTTTTGCAAAACAGTTAATTTTAAAAGATTTTAATCAAATAAATTGGCACTTTATTGGAAAACTGCAGAGTAATAAATTGAGAAAGATAGTGCAAAATTTTGAATTTATTCATTCTGTAGATTCATTTGAAAAGTTGCAAAAGATTTCTCACGTTTCTTTTGAAGAGAATAAAAATCCATTCATAATGTTGCAGGTCAAGTTAGGGGATGACCCTAATAAAGGAGGTTTCAATCCTGATCTTTTAAGATTGAAATGGGGAGAAATACAGGAATTAAAAAATATCAGATTATCCGGTTTAATGACTATTAATCCCAGAGGACTTAGCTCCAAAGAAAATTTAGAATTATTTAAAAAATGTCGTTCTCTTGCTGATTCTTTCCAACTTCCAGATTGCTCAATGGGTATGTCAGGGGATTGGCGGGAAGCTGTTGAAGCTGGTGCAACTTGGTTAAGGCTAGGATCATTGATTTTTGGAGATAGATCCTAATTAGTTATTTTTTTATAAAATTCATACATATTAACTTGCGATAAAGTATAAGTAACGTTATTTAAGTATAGGTAGTTTATTCATTTAAAAAATGGATCTATTACTTAAGGTTCTTAAACCTTAGTAATCAATTTCAAGAGGATTTAAAAGGTGTCACTTATTTCTAGATTAAAGGCAGTTGTCGCAGGAGATGAGTATCTCGATGATGATTTTGATGAGTTGGATTATGCCTCTGAGGATGAATTAAATGATATTAATGATTTTAAGCAAAACTCAAGAAATTCAAATTCCCTCGCAAATTCAAATCCATTCGATTTTATGAATAGCAACAGATCATCAAAAGTAGTTGGAATGCCAGGGATCTCGAATTCAACCTCAGAAGTAAGCTTAATGGAACCAAGAAGTTTTGATGAGATGCCTCAAGCTATACAAGCATTAAGAGAGAGAAAAACTGTAATTCTAAATTTAACTATGATGGACCCTGACCAAGCTCAAAGAGCCGTTGATTTTATTGCTGGGGGGACTTATGCAATTGATGGACATCAAGAGAGAGTAGGTGAAAGTATTTTCCTTTTTGCTCCAAGTTGTGTAAGTGTAACTAGTTCTTCTCCAGAAGAAGCATCTCCTTCCTCTATGCCTCCAGAAAATACTCCACAATATAGTTTTGGTAAAAACACTGCACCTGAACCAGCCTGGGGTAATTCTAAATTAAGTGCTTATTCATGATTAATCTGTGACCGATAAAATTGCGATTATTGGGTTTGGAAATATTGCAAAAGCTATAATAACTCCACTATTAGATGAAAAATTAATTAAGCCAGATGATGTTTATTGTGTTGTAAAAACGGAAAGAAGTTTCGAAAATATAAAAAAAAATTATAAATATAATATAAACGTCTATCAATCTGGTTCTGAAGAATCGAAAATAATTTGGGATTGTAAAGTTAAACTTCTCTCCGTAAAACCACAACATCTAAAAGATGTAATTGAAGTCGACGATATAAAAATCAAGGACAATTTAATAGTTTCAATTCTCGCAGGAGTTTCAATAAATAGACTTACTCAAAAGTTTCCTAATCATAAGTGTGTGAGGGTGGTTACAAATATTCCTATAACTATTGGAAAAGGTTTAACTGGAATTGCTTGGGGAGAAGATCTTACAGAAGATCAGAAAAAATTTACAAAAAAATTATTTGAAAATACTAGTAAGATATATGAATTTACTGAAGATTACCTTGATATATTTTTAGCCTTAACTTCATCAGGTCCCGCAATTATTGCTTTAATAATAGAAGCATTAAGTGATGGAGGATTGAGCGGAGGATTACCAAAAATACTTTCGGAGGAACTTGTTATGGAAATGATACTAGGGACTACAAGTCTAATAAAGGAAAATAAACTTACTACTTCTGAGCTTAAAAATTTAGTAACCTCTCCAGGTGGAACCACCATTGCAGCTTTAAGGGTTTTAGAAAAAAAGAGTGTAAGATCAGCTTTAATTGAATCAATTGTTTCAGCTAGTAATAGAAGTAAAGAGTTTCGTTAGTTTGCGAAATTACTTATTAAGTTCATATAAACTTTCTCAAGTGAATTTATATTTTTAGTAATTGTATATCTTTCAAGTACTCGTTCTCTCGCTTTTACCCCGAGATCTCTAGTAAATGAGCGATGTTCTATCAAAATTGGGATTATAGTTTTCAATTGTGATGCCACATTTTCAGTTGAAATCACTATTCCTGCTCCATTATCTAAAACTTCACCATCAGCTCCAGCATCTGTGGCTACACATGCAGTACCAGTAGACATTGCCTCTAAAAGTGATAAAGACAAACCCTCTACTAAGCTTGGTAAGAAAAATACTTCTGCTATTTGCATTATCGCTACCCTAGTTTCTAAATCTAATTCAGCACCCCACCAAATTAATTTTTCATTAACAAGGTTAGAAAAACTATTTTCAAGAGTTGGCTTCATTGGTCCATCTCCAACAATAACTAATTTACAATCATTGTTTTTCGTTTTACGCCAAGAACGTAAAAGTGCCTCGATATTTTTTTCATTAGCAATCCTTCCCATATATAAAAAGATTCTCTCATTTCCAAGTTTGTTTTTTACCTGATCATACTTTTTATTTTTTTCACAAAAAGGTTTCCAAATATTCTCATCAACGCCGTTTGGAATAATTATTTGTTTTTCTTTAGGCACTCCTAATTTCTCAAGAACATTTTTTTGAAGTTCAGAAAAAATAATTATTTTATCGAATTTTGCAAGAGAGGGAGCATAAAGTTGATATGTTAATTGTTGAGTGCTTGCAGTTAAATTTCTATTTTTTGCATCAAATGGTGGGTGAAATGTCCCTATAAGTGGAACATTGATTTCATTACAAAGCTCTGGGAGTCTAAAGTCTAAAGGAGATAACGTTAGACTTGCATGTACTACATCAGGTTTTAATCTTTCCAATGAATGCCTTAGTTCTTTTTCTGCTCTTGGTGAGGGTATTGTATAAACTTGTGACTTGATTAAATATGGGAGACTTACATCAGGATCATTTGCCAAAAATAATGGTTTAGATGAATTTGAACTAGAGGGATTGTCGAAATGAATAAAGCTAATTTTATGGCCTCTAGCCTTCAGTTCCTCAGTAGTTGAATTACCGTAAGTTACATTTCCACAAAAAGGGGATTTTTTACCCAACCAGGCAATATGAACCACATTTATTGAATTAACTATTTATAAAGTTAACAGTCAGAGCACCCAAGATCATAATTTTAAAATTTATTCATAGTTCATGAAAATGCTAACTATAAATTTCTCGCAACATTTTTAGAGAAGATAGATCTTTCTCTAGTTGAGTAGCGATCCAAGTCTCAATAATAAATAATATTTTAAGCCATACTTTTTTAGGGCCCAATAACTCTCCATTAGATTTTATTGGTAAATCTGGGAAAAGAAGCCTCTGTAATAATGCAACTTCAGATGCATTTATTTTTAGATTGCTTTGAGGATCTTCTATTAATGAAAATCCCTCATTTGGCAAAAAATGACAACTCCATTCCCAATTTCCTAAAGGCGAAATAATAGGTTCTCCCGTTTTACAGCAATGATGGATTGGTAAATTAATACCCCCAATGGCTAAGAGATGTATTAAAGATTGAATACTCATTGAGAGCATTTTAATATCTTCTTTTTTAGATTCCTCATAAAGATAAATCCTATTTAGATGTGCAAGAACACAAGATAAATAGTTTTGTTGCTTGTCATTATTACCTACTAATAAAAAAGTTAACTCAGTTATTGCTTGAGCGGCTGCAAGACATTCAATATTTTTCCCTAGACCAGAATAGCTTTTTAATATTTTAATTTGACGAACAGATTTAAGATTTCTTTTACCAAAAATCTGCAGACTTAAATATGTTAATGGAGTAGCTGCAGCAAGACTACTTTTAGGACGCCTAGCACCAGGTACCGCTAATCGAACAATCCCTTGCTCATCAGTAAGGATAGTTATTAATCTATCATTCTCGCCTAATGGAGAAGCTTTAATACAGAGACCTTCTAGTCTGCACTCACCTGATCCAGACATTTAAATAACTTTTACTTCTTGAAAAATCTCACAAAAATTAGAAGTTCCCACGCAACTAATTCCATTATCAAACAAATCAATAACTTGAGTCAGTTTTTTTATACCACCTACAACTTTGATTTGATTTTGGGAGCCCATTATTTTTAATATTTCCGCTACATCATTTGATGTAATAGGAGGTCCAAACCCGTCCCCGAATTGAAAATTTTTTATTCCTAATTCCAAAGATATTTCTATCGCATTGTACAAAACTTCTTTACTTAGTCTTGATTTATTTATGATTATTGAAACTGGTAATCCAGATAACTTCACTTGCTCAATTTCAGCAGCGAAAGTTTCTAAGTTTTTTTTGGATAAATTAATAAAGTTTGGTATATATTCAATTCCGTTTGCACCTTTGTCTTTTGCAAAATTAATAAATTCTTCAATAAATGTAACTGGTAAATCTGCTAAAGGGTAAGAAATTAGAGCGTTTATCTTTGCGCTGTAATTGCCCAAACGGTTTTTAAAATCATCTAAATAGTTTAGTGAAGTAGAAATATTCTTGATGTTATAATTTTTTATTAAATCGCAATTCGTGCAGAACTCTTCCCAGGTTAGATAGGGGTTAATAATGATGGCATGAATTTTCTCGTTTAATTCATATTCAATATTGTGCATTTAAAATTATTTAGATTGAATTAGTCCATAACCTCCATGATTCCTCTTATATATAACTTGAAGTTCATTATTTTTCTTATTTCGAAAAACATAAAAATCATGATCAATTAGATCTAATTGTTTTCTTGCTTCTTCTGATGAAATAGGATTCATTTCAAAGTATTTATTTTTTATAGATGGCTCAGGCAGACTTGCTTCCATTCCTTCTTTAATTACAGCTTTATCTAAAAATCTTGATTCCATACTTTCAATGGGCAAAGACTCTTTATTTTTAAATAGATTATTATGAATTGTTTTATTATTTCTTTCTTTGTATTTGCGTAATTTTCTACAAAGTTTATTTGAAACTAAATCAATGCTTGAGTATAGATTTTCAGTTTTTTCTTCAGCCCTGATTACAGTACCATTAGCAAAAATAGTAACTTCTGCTGTTTGAAAAGAAACTCTTGGGTTCTTTTCTATTGAAAGGTGGATGTCGGCTTCTTTGACGATATCCTTATAGTGGTGAGTAGCTTTTTCTATCTTTGCCTCAGTATATTCCTTTAATGCTCCAGTGAGTTCAAGATTCTTTCCATGGATTAAAATTCTCATAACAAATCTAAAAATATTTACTTACTTTCTAAATCTACTTAAATATGGTTAATAGAACAGCAATAATTAAACAACCTGATAAAATTTCTTTTTTCAATGATGTTTATAAATTACAAAAAGAATATCAGAAGGCGTTAATTTTAGATAAATCTAACCCTGATTTTATTTGGATAGGGGAGCATCATCTCTGTTATACGTTGGGTAGAGGATCTAATTATGATAATTTACTATTTTCTCTGAATGATGATAAATATGATGTTTATAAGATTGATAGAGGCGGAGAGGTTACTTGTCATATGCCTGGACAATTAGTAACGTACTTGGTTTTAGACTTGAAAAATTTTAATAAAGATTTAAATTGGTATTTAAGAAAAATTGAAGAAATTATTATAAAAATCCTTGGAACTTTTAATATAAATTGTCATTCTAGAAAAGGGTTTACTGGTGTTTGGATAGGAAATAAGAAAATTGCTTCAATTGGAATTGGGTGTAAAAGATGGATTACGATAAATGGATTTTCAATCAATTTTGACTGCGAATTAGAAAACTTTAATAAAATTGTTCCTTGCGGAATAGAAAATTGTCTTATGGCAAATATGATTGATTACAACAAACATTTAAATATTCAAGAAGTCAAGAGAATTGTTAAAAAAATCATTCAGGAAGAATTTAATTTTGATTTTGTATCAAAATAGAAATAAAAATTTCAAAATCAATTTAATATGGATGATTTAGCGTATTGGCCTTCAGCCAAACCTCTTTCAAAAAAAGATAAATTTGCCAAAAATAGAGATTTTATTAAGAACCTTCATCACATAGATCAAATTTGGGAAAAATTAAAATTTAAATGTGGTGATACTTTAGCTGTTTGCGATTTAAGAGGGAAATACAAAGAAAAATTTTCTTATTCTGAGCTAGCAGATTTAATAACAAAAGTCTCTTTTTCTTTTAAAAATTATGGTTTAGTAAAGGGGGATGTAGTTACTGTAATATCTGAAAATTCTCCAAGATGGCTAGCAGTTGATCAAGGCTTAATGCGTTTAGGAGCTATAAATGCAGTGAGAGGAATTAATTCTCCATCAGTAGAATTAGACTATATTATTGAGCATTCTAATTCAGTAGGTCTAATAGTTCAATCTAAGGAGATTTGGCAAAAGTTAAACAACAAAGAAGAATTAAAAAAAAGACTGAAATTTATAGTCAATTTAGAAGATGAACAATTTGAAAGTTTAATAGGTTGGAGTAAATTTATAAGTTCAGGAGAAAAAGAAAATTCACAAAAAAATAATCTTGAAAAAGATAATCCAGAAATTGATGACGTCGCTACTATTCTTTACACTTCTGGGACAACAGGAAAACCTAAAGGTGTCCCCTTGACTCATGCAAATTTTTTACATCAAATAATCAATTTAGCCTATATCGCTGATCCAGTACCTGGGACTTCTGTATTAAGCGTGTTACCTATCTGGCATTCTTATGAGAGGAGTGCTGAATACTTCTTTTTTTCATGTGGTTGTTCTCAATACTATACAGTACCAAAATTTCTGAAAGATGATATTACACAAATAAAACCTGTTGTTATGGCAACTGTACCAAGACTATGGGAGGCAATACATGATGGTTTTTTTCAGGCGTTGAAAAAAATGCCTACCAAAAAGCAAACACTTATTAAGTTTCTTATAAGTAATAGTTCAGTTTTCAAAAAAAGTCTAAGAAAGATAAGAAATTTAGATATCAATCAAATAACTTTTAAATCAAAAGTCCCCTTACTTGGTTCTATTATTGGCCGATATCCTTTACATAAATTGTCTACTATTTTTTTATGGCCTAATATTCTTAGACAATTATGCGGAGAAAAACTTAAATTTCCTATTAATGGCGGGGGTGCATTGCCAGAACATGTTGATCTTTTTTTTGAATCTTTAGGTGTAGATGTTTTGGTTGGATATGGACTCACAGAAACTAGTCCAGTATTAACTTGTAGGAGAAGAGAATTAAATGTTAGAGGATCATCCGGTCAGCCTCTAGCATTTACTGAAATTAAAATCGTGAATGACGATAAAAAAAAGATTCTGAAGTTTAGAGAGGTCGGAAAAATTCTAGTTAAGGGACCACAAGTCATGAAAGGTTATCTTAATAATGAATTAGCTACAAAAGATGTTTTATCCAAGGATGGTTGGTTTGATACTGGTGATTTAGGTTTTCTAATACCGAATGGTTCTCTTTTTATAACAGGAAGAGCCAAGGATACAATAGTGCTATCAAGTGGTGAAAATATAGAACCGAATCCGCTAGAAACAGAAATCCTTAGTTCTGAATTTATTAATCAGATTCAACTAGTAGGTCAAGATAAGAAATGTTTAACAGCCCTCGTAGTTCCAAATTTCGAATTAGTTAAAAACAAGTTTTTGGAAGAAGATCTTTCAAAATTAAACCTCAATAAGAATATTGGTATATTTTTTAAATCACAAATTAATAATTTGCTTAAAAGTCGATTAGGAGCAAGATTAGAAGAACAAATATTAGATTGTTACTTTGTTGAAGCCTTTACTTTAGAAAATGGTTTATTAACACAAACTCTTAAACAAAAAAGAAAAGAAGTAGAAAAAAAGTATTCATTACAAATAGAAAATATGTATGAAAACAAATTTAGTAAGAAAATTTGATTTGTTCTATCTATATTTAAAAGGTAATTTAAATTTTTATGGAAACAAAAAACTCAATATCTATAAAGCGCTCAATAGCTATTAAAGCTATAGTTACACCAACTTGGAAGGAAGATGCTGAAAAAGAATTAAGTAAAGCAATTTCTAACATTGACCAGCAATTATCTCAACTTGAGCAGGAGGGGCAGCAAATAGTAAATAATATTAGATCCCAATCGGTTAATCCCCTAGATCCAAGAGTTCAAGAACAGATTAGTCAGGTGCAACAACAAGTGGCAGCAAAACGAAATGAAATTGAAGAGCAAAAAAGAAATCTACTTCAACAACAGAGTCAAGTGCGGGAATTGAAGATGGATGAAATTGTTGATCAAGGGCAAGTGGATAGTTTCTGCGATGTCACTGTGGGCGACAATCTTATTGAAAAAATGCAAGTCTCTATTACTGTTAAAGACGGAGTTATTCAATCTATAGATAATAATTAGAGAAAAGTTTAGTTTTTTTGATGAAAATAAGTAGATCTTAATTGCAAAAGTTTAAATTCTAATCGATCTAAATTATTACTTTCTTAAGTTTTAAAAGTTTCCACTGAGAACATGATTTCATTTAATAATGACAAGTGTTTAAATGGCGTCTAACCCCATAAATAGTAGACACTTTGGTAGACAGTCCTTGAAAACTATTGCTATAACTAATTTTCTATGTCTCACGAAATATTGAGAATTTACTTAAATTAAGATATCTGGTCTTTAGACACCATTTAGACACTAAAGAATAACAATCATAATTCCAGTTATAATCTAAAGTCTTGTTTTCTCAAATAGACAGAGAAGTAGATATTTCTCATGTGTAATTACGAGTAATCAACCATAACCACTTGCTCATATAATTAAATTTCTGATCTACTCAAACGAGTAAGTTTCGTTATAAATATCCACAAGATTTTTACCTTTATAAAACCACCATTTAGTTCCTCTTCTTGTTCTACGATTTCCAACTTCTCCAAGTAATTTTTTGGTTAAACCAGTAAGTGAGTAAATCTCATCGAGGTATTTCACTTTGTTTTGAGAATAAATTGAACATTCAATTTGATCTCTTTCGAAGGTTAATATTTCTCCTATTTCCAAACCCATCTCAATAAAATTCATATTCGGTCTATTTTTTTGTTTGAATTTCTCAGAGGATATATTTGCTTCCACATCTACACTTTCTGCTTCTTTTTGAATTGTTGGAGTAACATCTTCTATTGCCATTAATTCTAAGACTGCTATTGCTTGCTCTGGATCAATATTAAAAAACTCTCTTTTGGGATTAACTCTATTCGGTGAAAATGCGGTATGGAATGCTTTTTCTGTCTTATCTACATCTTTCACTTTTGCAGCATATTCGCATTCAAAAGGTAAAGGTACTCCAGTTGAATAGAGATCAGCAAGTCTAAGTTCTACATTTCTTGTAGTCTTCCCAATCTTTACCATATTTGGCATTGCTGGATTAGTTAGAACGTAAACACTCCCTTCCATAAATCTAATATCAGAATTTTCTAAATTAATTCAATTATCTTTCAATTAATTTTATATCCCCTGTCAATTAAAAATAATTAGTAATTAATACTTTAAGTACATGCTCTAATCCACCTGTAACTCTATATCCTATTTATTACTTTCTTAATCTTCCACAGTTTCCGTAGGTTACATACTTTTGTATAATCAAATTAGAAAGGGCAAGAGTGGTAAACGTCAAAGAGTGTAGACACTTTTGTAGACACCTCGTCCAAAACCATTGCAAATACTAACCTGCTATGTCTCACGAAATATTTATGCCTGCCTTGAGTTCTACTATGACGGAGGGCAAGATTGTGGAATGGTTGAAAAATCCGGGAGATAAGGTTGAAAGAGGAGAATCTGTCTTGGTTGTTGAATCTGATAAGGCAGATATGGATGTTGAATCTTTTCAAGATGGATATCTTGCAGCAGTTTTAATGCCTGCCGGCAGCACTGCACCTGTTGGAGAAACTATCGGTCTCATTGTAGAAAATGAGGATGAGATAGCTTCTGTCCAAGAACAAAAGAAGGGAAATCAACCCGAAGTCTCAACTTCAGACCAACTTGAATTGGTAAGCAATAAAACTGAAGAAAAACCAGTAGTCCAGACTCAAAATATCAAGAAAGAAGCTGAAGAAGTTGTCTCAAAGAGTGAAAAGCCTGTCCCATCTCTTAATGTAGATCAAATTAATGCCGCAACAAGTAATGTTTCTTCGAGGATAATTGCATCTCCAAGAGCTAAAAAACTAGCCTCTCAAATGGGTGTTGATTTAGCAAAGGTTCATGGATCTGGCCCTCACGGAAGAATTCAAGCCGATGATGTTTTAAAAGCTAATGGCCAACCTGTTTCTATACCATGGGTAGGAGAAGGTGGTTCTCCTGCAGGTATTCCTGGTCCAAATTTGGGAGTTGAAAGTAAACCAGAAACTTCAGGAAATAGTTTTGGTAATCCTGGAGAAACAGTTCAATTTAATACTCTTCAAAAAGCGGTAAATAAAAATATGGAATCTAGTTTGGATGTTCCATGTTTTAGGGTGGGTTACTCTATCAATACAGATAAATTAGATAATTTCTACAAAAAGGTAAAACAGAACGGAGTGACTATGACTGCTTTGCTTGTAAAGGCAGTTTCAAAGACACTAAAGAAACATCCTCAAGTCAACTCAAGCTTTTCAGAAAATGGAATTTCTTATCCAGAAAATATAAATATTGCTGTAGCTGTAGCGATGGAAGATGGGGGACTAATAACTCCAGTATTAAAAGAACCATGCAATACTGATTTATTTGAATTATCTAGGGAATGGAAAGATCTCGTAAAAAGATCGAGATCAAAACAATTAGAACCAGATGAATACTCAACGGGAACATTTACCTTATCTAACCTTGGAATGTTTGGTGTTGATAGATTTGATGCAATACTACCCCCAGGGACCGGTGCAATCTTAGCGATAGCATCATCGAAACCAACTGTTGTAGCTAATAGTGATGGTTCAATATCTGTTAAAAAAATAATGCAAGTAAATCTTACAGCTGATCACAGAGTGATCTATGGAGCTGATGGTGCTTCATTCTTGAAAGACTTGGCTAACCTGATTGAAAATGAGCCAGAGACACTTGTATCTTAAATTTCATTGATCTCTCAAATTAATAAAGACGAAAGAGATTATAAGCTTGAATCTTATGATTATTTACTTGATCCTTCATTAATTGCTAGTAAACCTTCTGCAATTAGGCATGAATCAAGATTGATGATAGTTAGAAATAGTATTTTAGAAGAAAACTGCTTAACCAATAAATTTACCAAGAATCTTTTAGATGAATTTAGAGAAGGCGATCTTGTAGTTGTTAACAATACTAAGGTAATGAAAGCTAGGTTAAAGGTTGAATTAGAAAAAGGGACATTAGTCGAATTATTAGTCTTAGAAAGATCCCATGAATGTGTTTGGTTATGTTTGGCAAAGCCAGCGAAAAAGTTAAAAATAAATAGAAAAATAATATTAAAATCTCCTTCTGCACAAGATATAAATTTGATGGTTGATGGGGTTGATGAAGAAACTGGAGGGAGATTTATTAAATTTCCTGAAAATATAACTGATCTCAATTCAATGAATGAGCTTCTTGATAAATACGGGGAAATCCCTCTCCCGCCTTATATAAAAAATACCGAAGAAGAATCTTTTCATGAGAAAAGTTATCAAACTGAGTATGCAACGAATCCGGGGGCAGTTGCTGCACCAACTGCTGGTTTACACTTAAGCAAAAATCTTATTTCCAATCTAAAAAAAAAAGGAGTAATAATTTTACCGATAACTTTGCATGTGGGCTATGGAACATTCAAACCAATTGATCAAGAAGATCTAAGTGACTTAAAACTTCATAAAGAATGGGTAAGTGTTAATAAGGAAGTGGTAGAGGAAATAAAAAAAATAAAGAAAACAGATAGAAGAATAATTGCTATTGGGACAACTAGCGTGAGAGCTCTTGAAAGTTGTTATTCTTCCGAAATTAATGACTACATTCCCATAGCGAAATATGTGGATTTAGTAATTAAGCCAGGTTATAAATTTAAGGTAGTTGATGGATTATTAACTAATTTTCATCTTCCTAAAAGTTCATTATTACTATTAGTAAGTGCAATGATTGGTAGAGAGAGATTATTGGATTTGTATAAAAAAGCCATAAAAGAAAAATACAGATTTTTCTCTTATGGCGATGCTATGTATATTTCACCAGATGCATTACTGGAGAAAAAATAGATTTAGGCTTTGACTGGTTCTTGAATGATTCCGCTTGGAACTTCAGTAAACATAATTGATGATAAATATCTCTCTGCTAAATCAGGTAGAACAACTACAATAGTTTTCCCCGCATATTCAGCTTGTTCAGCTAATCTAACAGCAGCAGCAGCAGCAGCTCCACAAGATATTCCGACTAATAAACCTTCTTCTTTTGCTAATCTAAGAGCCATCTCGATTGACTCGTCATTTGTCACCTGTTCAACCTTATCAACAATTGATAAATCAAGGTTCTTAGGAATAAATCCTGCTCCAATTCCTTGAATTTTATGTGGTCCAGATTTAACTTCTTCTCCATTCATTGTCTGTGTAATAACAGGACTGTGTGATGGTTCTACAGCTACAGAAGTAATATTTTTGCCCTTTTCTTGCTTAATATATCTTGAAACTCCTGTAATTGTGCCGCCAGTTCCAACCCCTGCAACTAAGACATCAATTTCACCATCGCAATCATCCCAGATTTCTGGTCCAGTAGTTTTGAAATGAATTTCAGGGTTTGCTGGATTATCAAATTGACCTGGCATGAAATATTGAGAAGGATTACTTTGAGCAATTTCTTTAGCCTTAGCTATTGCTCCAGGCATACCTTTAGATGCTTCTGTTAAAACAATTTCAGCCCCCAACACTGCCATAACCCTTCTTCTTTCAATTGACATGGATTCTGGCATTGTAAGGATGAGTTTATAACCTCTTGCTGAAGCAGTAAAAGCTAGAGCAATACCTGTATTGCCGGAAGTTGGCTCAACAATAGTTTTGTCTTTTGTAAGCTTCCCACTTTTCTCTGCATCCCAGATCATGTTTGCGCCAATCCTACATTTGACACTGTAAGCAGGGTTTCTGCCTTCAATTTTTGCAAGTACTGTAGCTTTCGCGTTTTTAGTAACTGATTTTAATTTTACTAATGGAGTGTTTCCAATAGCAAAACTATTGTCCTCATAGATTTTTGCCATTTATATTATTGAGAAAATATACTTTAATATTAACTATTATTCAGAAAAAGAGTATATAAGTTTGTATACGGTAAATACTAGGAATTTAGAAATTATTTAGTGCTTCAGAAAAGCTTTTCCATAATTGATCTTGGTCTTCTAATCCAACTGATACTCTAATAAGGTGCGAGGGTATACCAAAACTCTCAGCCCAATCCAACTCGTCATAATGAGCTAGTAAAACATAAGGACAAACTAGAGTAAATTTTGTACCTAAACTAGGTCCTTTAGATACTTGTAGAGAATCATAAAATTTCTTAGCTTTGTTTAACCCTCCATTTAATTCAAATGATAATAAGCAGCCGTATCCTCCATCAGAAGTAAGTAAAGAATTAAAATTTGGACAATTTTCAGGATGGAAAATATTTTTAATCTCGCTATGGGTCTCTAATCTTTTTTTTAATTCTAAACATGCTTTATTTTGTTCAAAAACTCTTTGATTTACATCTCTACTAACTTTCTCTAGATAAACTGTATCTCCATCAGAAAGTGTTGGAAGATTAATCTTGTTTAATGCATTTCTAAATTGATCAATCCATTTGCTTTTTGGATTTAGTATTAATGATCCGGCAAGAATATCACCACTACCTGAAAAAATTTTTGTAAGTGATGTAAAAACTATATCTGCATGTTCTAGGGAATTTATATTTAAATTTGAACCAATTGTATCGTCAACAATTAAGGGAATATTTAACTTTTTTGCTATTTTTGAAATTTTTTTAATGTTTACACATTTGAGCATAGGATTACTGGGTAGTTCAATAATTAATGCTGATGGATTTATGCTTTTGATTTCAAATTCAATATCCTCGCAATTTTCTTCTGTAATTAACTTGGCTCCATGAAAGATATTCATTGGTAATTTAAGTACATCTACATATGGAAAACCAATTTGGAGTGTTGGTTTGGCTGGAAATAATTTATATATGATTTCTAATGATGTATGCAATGCAGACATTCCAGATGAAGTTAAGTGAATATCATTAGAGTTAATTTTTGTAGATTTAGAAATTCTATTTTTTATTCTTTGAGAACATTCATTTACGTAAGATTTTGGAGGGCAATCTTCGAGACCTAGTTCTATAGCAGCCGTCCTTGAAGATACGCCAAGACCAGTATGTTGCCAAAAAGATTTCGCATAAATACTTCCTTCTTTTTCAGTTATTAAGAAAGCTAAATTATCTCTTTTTTCTATGAATGATAATTGTTCAGAAGTATTTCTATCAATGTATTTTTTTGCTTTAAAAGCTATGCTTTCATTTGGATATGGCCAGATACTTTTATTGTTATAGTAATTTTCCTTTTTTACTTTTTCACATAATTTTTTCACTATGGGGTTTAGCCCGAATCTTGGGTAAATGGACTTCAATAAATTCATGCATTCTTGATTTTTTTCCTCGTAATTTATTACAGCATTCCAAGTTGGTAATGCTACAGAAACAGCATGAATACTATCAGGAATAGAATATCCCAACTCTAAATTTTTCCATATAGGGTTTTTAAGTAAATCTCTCAATTTTCAGAATTTATTTAAAGCAAATAATATGTCTGAGATTAAATCGTTTGTTTCTTCACATCCAATCGATAATCTGACAAGAGCATCATCTATCCCTAAAAGATTTTTTGTTTCATCATCAACAGAAGCATGAGTCATTGTTGTTGGGTGACAAATTAAACTTTCAACTCCTCCAAGGCTTTCTGCTAGCGAGAAATATTTGAGAGATTTGCAAAATTTAAAAGTATTCTCTTTATTTAAATTTAATTTTATGGTGATCATCGAACCTCCAGATCTCATTTGCGATTTTGCTAAATTAAATTGCGGATGTTTTTGATTAAAAGGATAAATTACTTTACTAATTATTTTATGATTGTCTAATTCTTCAGAAATGAATTTTGCACTTTGCGTTTGTTGTTCGATTCTTAAAGGAAGAGTTTTTACTCCTCTCGTAATGAGCCAACTATCAAAAGGAGATGGTTGAAGCCCTAGAGCTTTTTGAGAGAAAAGCATCTTACTATTCCATACCTCATTATTTGTCAGTACTGCTCCTCCAAGTGCATCACTATGTCCATTAATGAATTTTGTTGTGCTTACGAGTGATAGTGTTGCACCAAGGTCTAATGGTTTTTGAATAAGTGCTGTTGAAAAGGTGTTGTCCACAACTACTGGGATTTGTAGTTTATTCGCTTCATCACAAATCGCCTTAATATCAAGTACCTTCAAAAGTGGATTAGTTGGACTTTCTAGCCATATCAAGGTTGGCTTGAAGTGTGAAATCTTTTGGATATTATTTTCGTTTGTAAAATCTGTGTATAAAACTTCTAGTCCAAATTTCTTGAAAACTTTTTCGAACATCCTCACTGTACAACCATAGAGATTTGACTCGCAGAGTATCTTGTCACCTGATTTTAGTGTTGATGAAATTGCAGTTACCGCGCTAATTCCAGATCCAAAAACTGTACAGTATTTTGAATCTTCTATTGATTTAAGGACGCTTTCCAGAATTCTAAAGTTTGGATTACCTGATCTTGTGTAGTCGAAATTATCTTTATTTCCATGTTTGAAAGTAGATGTAGAAAAAATAGGAGGCATAACGCATCCGGTTTTTTCTGCGAATGTTTCCCCATGGTGAATAGATAAGGTCTTAAAACCTGGTTTTTTTATATTATTTTCCTTATTTCCCATTATTTTTAAAAATAAGAATTAAATTAAATCTCTCCTTTTTAATTAATGAGAGATTTAATAATCCAAAGAAAAGTAGTATTAAACTTTTCTTGAATAATATTCAACAACTAGTAGTTCGTTTATTTCAAGAGCCACCCACTCTCTATCGCATTTCCCATTTATTTTCCCCGTTAATTTAGGTTTGTCTAAATCAAGATGAGGTGGGACATTTGCTAAACCAGGGAATTCTATATTACCTTCTACAAGTTTTTTGCTTGCTTTGTTTTCTTTAATTCCAATTACATCGCCTGATTTGCATTGATAACCAGCAATATCAAGAACCTTTCCATTAACGGTTACATGGCCATGATTTACTAATTGTCTTGAGCCTGGAATGGTACCTCCAAAACCTAGTCTGAAACAAACATTATCAAGTCTGTTTTCTAAAAGTCTTAGTAGGTTAGTCCCTGTAGATCCTTCTTGAGCTCTAGCTTTTTTTACATAACGTACTAGTTGTTTTTCAGAAACTCCATAATTAAACCTAAGTTTCTGCTTTTCTTCTAGACGAATAGCATATTCTGATCGCTTGCGACGGGCTTGGCCGTGCTGACCTGGAGGATTAGACTTCTTTGAAGCTTTCCTGGTGAGACCTGGTAGTTCTCCCAAGCGACGCGTAACCCTTAATCTGGGGCCGCGGTATCTTGACATAATTTAAAATTAAATAGAAATTTGCAATAAAATGGATAATTGATTAGATTCAATTAAACTAATTACTACTAAAATATTATTTTACATCATAAAAGTGTTCAAAACTATTAATAAATCAATTACTTCTATACTTCTTTTTATGATTTCGTTCTATCAAAAGTGGTTTTCTCCTTTTTTCGGACCAAAATGTAGATTTATTCCAAGTTGCAGCTCTTATGGATATGAGGCAATTACTAGACATGGTCCTTGGAAGGGAGGGTGGTTAACTTTAAGAAGATTAAGCAGATGTCATCCTTTAACTCCCTGTGGATGTGACCCTGTGCCTGACTAAATGAATGAAAATATTTATTTTTGTTAGGCAGGGATGTTGCCTTTGTGATTCATTAAAAAATAAACTGGCAAAAATAAATCTTAATGAGTTATTCCCTAATCTGGAAGAGCTTAAAGAAATTGATATTGATAGGGTCGATTTATATAAAGATAAATATAAAAAATATGATTATGAAGTACCTGTTATTGCTGTTGAAGGAATTAGGTCTGAGGAGATTTTAGAATTGCCTCGAATTTCTCCAAGATTAAAAGATGATCAATTAAAGAATTGGTTTCAAAAAAATATTAGTACCATTCTGGAGAAATAATTTTTCATATGAGATCTATAAAATTACATAAACTTTTAGATTTGGTAGGAATAATTCCTTCATTAGGTTTAATCGATCATGAAATAAATAATATTTCTTTTAACTCTAAAGAAGTACAAAAAGGAACTTTATTTTTAGGTATGCCTGGTTTAAATGTTGATGGAGGAAAATATTGTATTGAGGCAATTGAAAATGGTGCAGAGGCTGCCATTATTGGGCCTGCTGCAAAAGAGAAAATT
>QCLY01000008.1 GCA_003214195.1 Prochlorococcus sp. AG-418-G23 | reverse complement strand
TAAATCATCAATACTTTTACCTATTTCTTTTGAAAAAGTACTTAATTTTTTCGAAGTGGATTCTAACTGCTCATAAAAAAGATCACTAAAGTTTTTATCATCAAATTTTTTGGATTGGTTATCACACCATTCTCTTAGGGGATTTTTATTTTGATATTCCAAACTATTATCAAAATTGATAATTTTTAAAATCTGAAGGCAATGAGCGAGAATTCTTAAATGATGTTTCTGCATTATAGGTAGATCAAGATTATCAATTTGTTGAATAGTTTCTATGTTTAATGGGTTAGACAAGGGATCAAGATGATTAGACATTAATTTTTAGTTTTAATAAAGGAAAAAAACTCAATATTGGGGGTATCTTTCGTTAAAGTATATAAAGCTAATTGTAATAAGTTATTTTTGATAACATGGTTAACGAAAATTTAGTTAAAAATGTAGTAAAAGAGCCTTACAAATATGGTTTCATTACTGATATTGAAACTGAAAAAATAGAAAAAGGACTAAATGAAGATATCATAAAATTAATTTCACAGAAAAAAGAAGAGCCAAAATTTCTTCTTGATTTTAGACTAAAAGCCTTTAAAAAATGGCAAAAAATGAAAGAGCCTGATTGGGCAGCATTAGGATATAAAAAAATTGATTATCAAGATATTATTTATTACTCTGCTCCTAAGCAAAAAGAAAAAATTTCTAGCTTAGATGAAGTTGATCCCAAACTTCTTGAGACTTTTGACAAATTAGGAATACCCCTCACGGAGCAAAAAAAACTCACAAATGTAGCAGTAGATGCAGTCTTTGATAGTGTTTCTATAGCTACAACTTTTAGAGAAGAACTTGCTGAACATGGAGTTATATTTTGCTCAATAAGTGAAGCAGTAAAAAATCACGCGGATTTGATTGAAAAATATTTAGGTACAGTCGTTCCAGCGAGTGATAATTATTTTGCAGCACTAAATTCTGCAGTTTTTAGTGATGGTTCTTTTGTTTATATCCCAAAAGGTGTTACCTGCCCTATGGATCTATCTTCCTACTTCAGAATTAATAGTGGAGATTCAGGACAATTCGAAAGAACGTTAATCATTGCTGAAGAATCAAGTTCTGTAAGCTATCTAGAAGGTTGTACAGCTCCAATGTTTGATACAAATACCCTACATGCAGCAGTTGTAGAGCTTATAGCATTAGACGACGCCTCAATAAAATATTCAACAGTGCAAAATTGGTATGCTGGTGATGAAGAAGGTATTGGCGGAATTTTTAATTTTGTCACCAAGAGAGGAAAATGTTTAGGCAAGAGAAGCAAAATTAGTTGGTCTCAAGTTGAAACAGGGTCTGCAATCACATGGAAATATCCTAGCTGTCTTCTTTTAGGGGAAGAATCTGTAGGAGAATTTTATTCAGTGGCTCTCACAAATAATCTTCAGCAAGCAGATACCGGCACAAAAATGATCCATATTGGTCCTAAGACCAAATCAACTATTGTTAGCAAAGGTATTAGTGCAGGTAACTCAAAAAATAGCTATAGAGGTCTTGTCAAAATAGGAACAAAAGCTACAGGGTCAAGAAATTACAGTCAATGTGATTCAATGTTAATAGGGGATCAAGCTTCTGCAAATACATTCCCTTACATCAAATCTCAACAACCCAATTCTGAAATTGAGCATGAAGCAAGCACATGTAGAATCTCAGAGGACCAACTTTTTTATCTCCAGAGCAGAGGTATAGAATTTGAGGAGGCAGTATCTATGATGGTCAGCGGTTTTTGCAGAGATGTATTTAATCAATTACCTATGGAATTTGCTGCTGAAGCAGATAAGTTACTGGCACTTAAACTAGAGGGATCAGTGGGTTAATTAATCAATTTCTAAACTGAAATGCAAAGTAAAATGAAAGAATCAGATCCAATTTTAGAAGTTGACAATCTCTCTGCATCTACTGATAATCTTGAAATTTTAAAAGGGGTTTCACTTACTGTCTATCCTGGAGAAATCCATGCCATTATGGGAAGAAATGGATGTGGCAAAAGTACTCTTTCGAAAATCATTGCAGGACATCCCTCGTATAATATTACAAATGGCGTCATAAAATTTTTAGGTGAAAACATCAACTCTCTTGAACCTGAAGAGAGATCTCAATCAGGAATTTTTCTTGGTTTTCAATATCCAATTGAGATTCCAGGTGTAAGTAATCTTGAGTTTCTCAGAGTTTCAACTAATGCTAGAAGGAAATTCCTAAACAAAGAAGAATTGGATACTTTTGATTTTGAAGAATTAGTTAAAGAAAAGTTAGAAATTGTGAAAATGGATCAGGCATTTCTATCGAGGAGTGTAAATCAAGGCTTTTCCGGAGGTGAAAAAAAAAGAAATGAGATTCTGCAAATGGCTTTACTTGAGCCAAAGATAGCAATATTAGATGAGACCGATTCCGGTCTTGATATCGATGCTCTAAGGATAGTGGCATCAGGAATTAAAAAAATATCTAATGCACAAACTGGAATTATACTTATTACCCACTATCAAAGATTATTAGATGAAATTAAACCAAATTATGTCCATGTTATGTCAGACGGACAAATCATAAAAACTGGTGAGAGTGATCTTGCTCTAGAGCTTGAGGAAAAAGGGTATGAATGGACTGATAACTTTATAAAAGAGAACTAAACAAATGGAAATTATTGAAAAAATAAAAACTAATAAAATAGATGAAAATCTAACAGAAATACAAAAAATCTGTCTTCATAAATTACAATCAAGCCCTCTCCCTAATCCTAAAAGTGAACTATGGAGACTTTCAAATAAATCAAAATTTTCAAACTTTTTAGATTACTCAGTTAATGAAAAAGATTCAAAATTTGATATTCCATATCCAAAAAATTCAAAAAGTACTATTAGATTAATAATTGGAGAGAATTGCGAAACTAAATTAATAGAGAGAAATTATTCAATACAGCAATTAAGTGAGGATGAATTACAAAAATATATCAAGGAACAGATATATTTTTTTAAGGAAAACGAAAATTGGAGTGACTTACTAAATCTGTCTTTAAGTTGTAAAAATAATATTTTGGGACTAAAAATAAATGGATCAAAAATTCCTCCTATTGAAATTTTTAGTCATGCATCAAGTAATTCCTTAAACGCAAAAACCCTTGTAATATTTTTAGAAAAGAATTGTGATGTTGAATTATTACAAGTAAATCTTGGTAAAGAAAACTCTTCATTATCTCAATCAACTTTCTTTTGTTTGAAAGAAAATAGTTCCGTAAATCATGGTGTTGTTTCTTACGGTGAAAACAGATCCAATCTATTAAATTCTCTCAATGTAATTCAACAAAAAAATAGTGAATACAACTTAGGATCTTTACACTTCAAATTCAATTACGCGAGATTTGAAATTAGTATTATGCAATCTGAAGGAAACGCTAAAACAAATATCAAAGGTATGCAAATAACAAAAAAAGATGAGCAAATTTCAACCTACACAAAAATAGAATTTAATGGCCCAAATGGATTTCTAGATCAAATTAATAAATCACTTGCTGATGATGAATCACATGCAATATTTGAAGGTTCAATAATAGTTCCGAAAATTGCCCAGAGAACTGATGCTTCCCAATTAAGCAGAAATTTACTTTTATCAAAGCTTGCACAAATAGATACCAAACCTCAATTAGAAATAATTGCTGATGATGTCAAATGCAAACATGGAGCTACAATTTCGCAATTAAATGAAGAAGAACTTTTTTATATGCGAACAAGAGGGATCACATTAACAGAAGCAAGTAAACTACAATTAAGTTCTTACTTTCAAGAAATAATTTCATTTATTCCCATTTCAAAAGATAAATGGGATTTGCTTGATAAACTTTTAAATGAGAATTAATGGAAACGATTCAAAATTTTCCTGAAATAACTAAGAAAGACTTTCCTCTTTTAAATAAGAACTTAAAAAATAATGAGCAAATTATTTATTTAGACCATGCCGCAACCACACAAAAACCAGTACAAGTCTTAAAAAAAATTGATGAATATTACAAAAACTTTAATGCTAATGTACATAGAGGGGCACATCAATTAAGTGCTAAAGCAACAGAAGAATTTGAAAATGCACGATATTTAATTAGCAAATATATAAAAGCGAATTCAGCAAAAGAAATTATTTTCACAAGAAATGCGACTGAGGCAATCAATCTAGTAGCAAGATCATGGGGCGAATATGCATTAAAAGAAAATGATGAAATTCTCTTGTCAATAATGGAGCATCATAGCAATATTGTTCCATGGCAAATGGTTGCAGCAAAAAATAAATGCAAATTAAAATTTATAGGTATTGATAAAGATGGGAAATTAGATATAGACGACTTTAAATCAAAACTAACATCTAGAACTAAACTTGTTAGCCTAGTACATGTTAGTAATACTCTAGGTTGCTGTAATCCAATCAAAGAAATAACTAAAATAGCCAAACAAAAAGGTTCTTTAGTGTCAATAGATGCATGCCAAAGTTTAGCTCATCAAAAACTGGATGTGATTGATCTTAATATAGATTTTTTAGCTGGGTCAGGACATAAACTATGCGGTCCTACAGGTATTGGTTTCCTCTGGTCAAGAAAAGAAATCCTAGAAAAAATTCCTCCTCTCTTTGGAGGTGGCGAAATGATTCAAGATGTTTTTGAAGAGACAAGTACTTGGGCAGAACTACCACACAAATTTGAAGCTGGAACTCCAGCCATTGCGGAAGCAATAGGTCTTGCAGAAGCAATTAACTATATCAACAATATTGGATTGAATGAAATTCATGAATATGAAAAGACTATTACTAAATATTTATTTGAAAAATTAAATCAAATAGAAAATATCGAAATTATAGGCCCATCGCCAGAGATAGATCCAGACAGAGCATCACTTGCCACCTTTCATATAAAAAATATACATTCAAACGATATTGCAGAAATTCTTGACTCAAAAGGGATTTGCATTAGAAGTGGTCACCATTGCTGTCAACCTCTTCACAGATATATTGGAATTAAATCAACAGCAAGAATTAGCATGAATTTCACAACCAATAAAGAAGAAATTGATATATTTATAGAAAAATTAAAAGACACTATTAATTTTCTAAAGATCAATTCTTAAAATTCTTAAATACTCAGAGCATTTTTTAAAAAATCCTCAGATTTTTTCATTACTTCTTCTTTAGTTTCTATCTGTTTAAACCCATGCCCTTCATTTTCAAAAAAAATTACTTCTGAATATTCATTATTCTGAATCAAAATTTCTTGAATTTTTAAAGTTTGTTTATAAGAAATTACTGTATCTTTTTTTCCATGAAATAATAAGATAGGTTTTTTAATTTTGCTAACATGATTTATAGGTGATCTATTTATATAATCATCATAATTTTTTGCATAATTTCCTACCAAAGAATTTAAATAATCTTTTTCGAACCTATGAGTATTCTTATACATATCCTTCAAATCAATAACAGGATATTTACAAATTGCAGCTTTAAAAATAGATCCATTTAGTAGACAGTTAAAGGCAGTTAATCCACCAGCACTATTGCCAGAAATTACTACTTTCTCACTATCAACTATATTTGATTTGATTAACTCAAGAGCTAGTGCTTTGCAATCAAAAGAATCAACAATACCCCACTTATAATTCAACCTCTCTCTATATGCTTTGCCAAATCCTGATGATCCTCCGTAATTAACTTCAGCAACAAGAAACCCCTTTGAAGTCCAAAATTGAACTTCAGAATTATATGATCCATCATAAAATGAAGTTGGACCGCTATGAGCTCTAACAAGGAGCGGTGGATTTCTAAAATTTTCAGCAATGGGTTTATAAAGAAAAGAATGCGTAGGTTGATCATCAAAACCTTTAAACCAAAATATTTCAGGTTTGGAACAATCTTTTATGTAATCAATATGTATCTGCTCAGAAAAATTTGATAAAACTTTTTCGGCGAAATCAAGTTCAACTATAATTCCCAAAAAATCAGATCCATAACCTCTTAAAAGAACTTTATTCCGAGAAACACTGAAATCACTTATTGAGGTAAAAGGAGTAGAAAATTCTTTAACTAATAAAAGATCTTTATATTGTTCCACTATTAAATTATTTTCTTTTTTTGCTACACAAAATAAGTTTTGTATAGTCCCCGAAAACAAAGTTATTCCTGAGACCCACTGTGGTATTCCATATTCAATCAAATTTCTTTTTACTCTTTTCTTAATAAAAATATTCTCAATTTCACTGACATCTAAAAACAATAAGTTCCACCATCCGGAACTATCTTCAGAACATACTAAAAGTGTTTCACTTATCCAATAAGGTTGAAAAAAAGAAACGTTTTTTGTCGCATTGATAAGCTTATTTGAGAATTTTTTTATTTTTTTTATCTCTCCATCTAAGTCTAGATGAGCAAAATACAGATCATTCTTCTCCCAGGGCATATATGGAGTATCCCACTCGACCCATGAGAGTAGGCTTGCAGAAGTATTAGAACATAATTCTCCAGCAAAATTGTTAAATTTTTTTATTAGGAAAATATCTTGTTTAGTTTTTTTTAAGTTTAAAGAAAATAAATAATCTCTATTATTTATTTCACAAATACCATACAAAAAATTTTGTTGAGAAATAACAAATGAAGAATCAAAATTTCCATCAATTGATTTAGATAGTTGTCTGGGTTCTTGAACTGAATCGAGATATTTATTTTGACATCTATCATTTGATTCTACCTCTTGAAAAATTTGAAACCATAACGCCTTGGTAATCTGATCTATCCATATCAAATAAAAATTATTTTTAAAATTTATACATTTATAAGATTTACCACCATATCCATGAAAGTTATTTTTAATATTATATTTTTTACTTGTTAATTTCTGAGGCAACGCCTCTTTGGAATTAAATGGTCTTACAAAAATGGCATTTTCATTTTGACCTTGAGCAACAACATCAATCCAAAAAATGATATCCCTAACAATAGTTAATTCCTTAAAAGCTTTTTTTTTATATGCAGTTTGCCTAACTTTTAACTTATCAACATTACTCATTTAAAAAAACTTAAAAGAAAGTAAATTAAAGTGCTAGTATTTTTATAGCTAAACTCTTCACAAAAAACTTTTTAACGTGGCAAACCATTTTTCACAACTTGCAAAAAAGTCAAGAACAAATGGAAACTCAGACAAAATTGCAAAGGAGCACACAGGTAAGCCATCCCTTGAAATATATAAACTTGGTGATGATGTATTAAGACAAAATTCCAAAAGAATTACTAAGGTTGACGAATCGATCAGAAAACTTACTAGAGAAATGCTTCAAAGCATGTATGCAGCAAAAGGAATTGGACTTGCGGCACCTCAAATTGGTATCAACAAAGAGCTTCTTGTCATAGATGTAAATTTTGAAGATTCAGCAGCAGAGCCTTTAATATTAATCAATCCAGAAATTACGGACTTTGGAACAACTCTTAATTCATACGAAGAAGGCTGCTTGAGTATACCTGGTGTCTATTTGAATGTAGTGAGACCATCGACTATAAAATTAAAATTTAGAGATGAAATGGGAAGACCACGTAAAATGAAAGCAGATGGTCTTTTAGCGAGATGCATTCAACACGAAATGGATCATTTAAATGGAATATTATTTGTTGATAGAGTTACATCAAAAGAAGATTTAAACAAAGAACTTATAAAAGAAGGCTTTAACAAAAAAGACGTAATTTCTATTACTTAATTTGATGACTGAAACTACAATATTTCAAAAAATAATTAATGAAGAAATTCCCTGCGATAAGCTTCATGAAGATGAGTTTTGCATTGCATTTAATGATATCCAGCCGCAAGCTCCAGTTCATTTTTTAGTTATTCCTAAAAAACCAATTATAAGTTTATTAGAATCTAATAAGGAAGATGAAAGTTTATTAGGGCATTTACTTTTTATTGGTAGCAAAATAGCTAAATCAAAAAATTTAACTAATTGGAGAACAGTCATTAATACTGGAGCAGAATCAGGTCAAACAGTTTTTCATTTACATATTCACTTTTTATCTGGAAGAAAAATGAATTGGCCCCCAGGTTAAAACTCTCGAAAGAAATCTTTATGAGTTATAAATAAGTAAAAACAAAATGAATACCCCAGATTCCTTAAATACAGAATCCAAAAATTTATTTAATTTAATCTTAAAAAATTGGGAAGAGTTAGATGATTCACTCAAAACTAAGTTAATAAAAATTTGGAACATCTTAACTTACAAATGGCAATTACAAATTTTATTTAATTTACCTTTTCTACTATGGTGGGCATTAGATAAATCTCTTCCAAAAGTTCATGAATTTGATGCAACAATCCTGAATTACTTGCAATTACCTGACTGGGTACTTTCTTTTATTGGCTTTGGTCAATAGACTTCTAAAAGCTATAATTTATCTTATAAAACTCTTCGAGTAATGAATACAGCAGTTAATAATAAATCTAAAATTATATTGCAATTACAAAAATTAAGGAGATTATCCCAACCTTTTTTCTTGCCAATTGAGCAAAATAATGGAATACAATTCATTTGGCTTTTAATTTCACTTCTATTCTGCGTAGGAGGAATAGTCCTTGTATTACTTACAGGGTTAATTAATTTATTAGAAAATTTTCAACCTGATTTATTAGCAAAATATTTTGAGGGTGTTGTTAGCACTCTTAATACAATTTGGTCTGGGAAATGGGGATTAATCTTTTCTGCATTATTTGTAATAGGTTCTTCAAGTTTCTTTAGTTTTAGGCACCAACTAAAAGCAAAAAGATGGATTCATTGGATTTTATTAGGAATAATTGTATTAATGCTTCTAGCAATTAATGGTATAAATGCAGGGATTGGTTTTATTGCAAGAGATTTAACTAATGCCCTAGTTCAAAGAGAACAAGATGGTTTCTACAGAATTTTAGCAATATACGCATCTTGCTTTATTTTTGCATTACCAATAAGAGCTCTACAAATTTTCTTTACATTAAAATTAAGCATTATTTGGAGAGAGTGGCTTTCAAAAAGTCTTATCAGTCAGTATCTAACTAATAGAGCTTACTTCAAGCTAAATCCCAATGATGAGCAAGCAACTGATGTTGACAATCCAGATCAGCGAATCTCTGAAGATACAAAATCATTTACTGAACAAAGCTTAAATTTCACGATTGGAATATTTGATGCAATTTTGACTTTTTCTCTGAATATTCTCATCCTTTACACTATAAGTAGAACGTTAACCTTTTCACTATTTACATTTGCTGCAATAGCTTCTTCGCTTTTAATATACGCAGGAAAAAGATTAGTTAAAATTAATTTTGATCAATTGAGATTTGAGGCTGATTTTAGATATGGCTTAGTTCATATAAGAAATAACTCCGAAGCAATCGCTTTTTACTCAGGAGAAAACCCAGAAAATGTCGAAAATCAAAGAAGACTAGGAGTCTTAGTCAAAAATTTTAACCTACTGATAATTTGGAAAACAATAATATTTACGATGAAAAGATCGACTAATTATGCTGGAATATTTTTTCCATATTTAATAATGGCTGTTCCATATTTCGCTGGAACTATTGATTACGGGAAATTTGTACAAGCAAATTTTGCATTTAATATGGTAGAAGGTTCTCTCTTTTTTATTGTTAACCAAATAGATGAACTTGCAAAATTCACTGCAGGCATTAGCAGATTAGAAGGGTTTCAATCTGAAGTTGAGTTAATAAGTAAAGAAAAACCATCACAAAATAATATATCTATTACAAACAAACCTGTAATACTAATTAAAAATGCAGATTTATGCACTCCCGGCTCCAATAAACCCATTATTAAAGATCTGAGCATAAATATTAATAATAGAGACACCCTGTTAATAACTGGACCATCAGGTTGCGGTAAAACCTCACTTTTAAGAATGATTAGTGGTTTGTGGCAACCTGATAAAGGGTTTATAGAAAAGCCAAAAACAGGAGATTTACTTTTTATCCCCCAAAAACCATACATGATTTTAGGTTCACTGAGGGAACAACTTTGTTATCCAACTGAAGTAAGTAAATTTAGTGACGATCATTTATTCTCTGTACTAAAAGAAGTTAATTTAAATTCTATGCTTGATAGATATCCAAATCTTGATATCAAGCAAGATTGGCCAAGGATATTATCTCTTGGAGAACAACAAAGACTAGCTTTTGCAAGACTTTTACTTAATTCGCCACAGTTTGCAGTACTTGATGAAGCAACTAGTGCATTAGACATTGAAACTGAAAAATATCTCTATGGTTTGCTTATTAAAAGAGAACTTTCTCTGATAAGTGTTGGGCATCGTCCAACTCTCAAAGAGTTTCATAATAACGTTTTAGCTTTAAACGGTAAAGGGAACTGGCAATTATTACCTACAAAAAACTATAATTTTGATAACTAGAGTATATTTATGAAAACTGATGAAGATAGAAATGAGTTAAAAAACATTTCTATTGATAATGAGTTGAAAGAAGATAGCGATCTCACAACTGGAGAAATGATTGATCAAGTAATTGATGATGATTCAAATATGTATAAGTTTGGATGGAGTAGTTATTCTGAAATAACTAATGGGAGATTCGCAATGATCGGCTTCTTGGCAATAATACTAATTGAATTATTTAGTCAACAATCGTTTTTGAAATGGGCAGGAATCTTATAATTAATCATCAAATCTAGAACTGTTATCTCTAGGTTTCTTTTTGTTTGCACCAACGGTATATCTTCCATCTTGATTTTTTAAACTTGATCTAGTTGAAGAGCCTTGTCTACGATTCTGACGAGGTTTTTTTACTTGATTAGCATCTCTGAATGAGGCTTCTTCTACTTGCTCTTTTGTAGTTTGCTGCCTAATCGGAGATCTTGTAGGTTTCTTTCCCAATGGAGGAGAATCATCAGGATTATTATTTTCTGATCTAGATATTGTTTGATTCATTCTTGGTCGAGATCCTGTTTTAACTTCATTACGAGATGAAGTTCGTCTTTCACCAAAGTTATTTCTTGCTGATTGGTTACTGTTTCTATCTACAGAAGTCTTTCTTCTTCTTATGGGTTCATCATTCTCAAACTCAATTCCTTCTCTTGATGGTGGCCTTCTTCTACTTACAGCTGAAGCAGGTATTGCTCTTGAAACATTTCTCCTTCTTGATCTCCCCTCTACATAATCTTCATCAAACTCATCTTCTTGAGGTTTGAATCTTCTAGATGGTCGTTCAACATCTTCAAACCTATCGTAATCATCGTTAAATCGACCTCTAGGATTTCTAGGCACATCAGGAATAGTATCATCATCAAAATAAGATGACCTTCTAGCTTGGTCAGTAGCAACTCCTCTCAATCGCACACTTTCATATGCGAAAAAAACAGTAGTTCCAGCTAACAAAAATTGTCCAAATTGAAGAATAGGATCTAATCTCCAACCTTGAAAAAATAATATTCCCCCGCACAAAAGTCCAATAGCTGCAAAGAAAACATCATAATCTCGAGCTAAAGCAGGTTTAAAAGACCTCAAAAAGTAAAGGCCACCCCCACATACAGCGAGAACTATACCAACAATACTGGCCCAATTTAGACTAGCATTGACCACATTCTTTCTCCAAAATTAATTTTTAAAGGGCAAATTAAATCACCCCATATATATAGTGTACTTAAAACTTCTACAAAAACTAGCGTCTTCCTGCAGAAGTACGATCAAGAGAATCTTTCTGACTAACATAAATCAAAAATGCAGTAGCTGGAACAACGATAAGTAAAGCTGCTGCAATAAAACTGCCAATCATGCCAACTGCAGAATTATTTGAGACTTCAGCAGAGAAATTTGCAGTTAGTAATAAACTTGAGATTTGAAACACTTTTTAAATATTTAATTCTCAATTTATAATACGAATTAAGTACTATTCAATGGGTTATTTATTAAGATGAATTAAATTATTGTTATTTCCTTGCCTGAAAACGCTCTACGAATTTTAGATCTTAGTTTAGGAATTGTTCTTTCATATCTAACTATAGTTTTTTTAATAAGACTAATTCTTACTTGGTACCCAAAAATTATTTTAAATAAAGGTTTATGGTTATTAATTTCAATACCTTCAAACTCTATTCTTAATTTAACAAAAAAATTAATTCCCCCTATAGGAGGAGTCGATATAGGACCCGTAATATGGATTGGAATTATAAGTTTTTTTAGAGAAATTTTAGTTGGTCAGCAAGGCCTTATAAAAATAGCATTGCATACAACTAGTTCTTAAAGTTTTTTTATTTATTCCTCAGTATTATTCCTCAATAATTTGGTAATAATTCTTCTTCAACGTATTTAGTATGTATTTTACCTTCCTTAAATTTAGCTTTATTCAATAGAGTTAAATGAAAGTTAATTGTTGTAGGAATACCAGTAACTGCACATTCATTTAAAGCCCTATTCATACGTTTAATTGCAGAATTTCGATCTTTCCCCCAGACTATTAATTTACCAATAAGAGAATCATAGAAAGGAGGTATTTCATAACCTGTATAAACGTGACTATCAACCCTTACTCCAGGCCCACCTGGGGGAAGCCATCCAGTTATCTTTCCAGGTGAAGGGCGAAAATTATGGGAAGGATCTTCAGCATTTATTCTACATTCAATAGCATGACCATTTAATTGGATATCACCTTGATTAAAGTCTAAGTTTGCACCACTTGCTATTTTTATTTGCTCAGCTATTAAGTCAACTCCAGTAACCATTTCAGTAACTGGATGTTCAACTTGAATCCTAGTGTTCATTTCCATAAAATAAAAATTATCATCCTCATCAACCAAAAATTCAACTGTACCAGCACCCTCATAACCTATACTTTTTGCTGCAGCGATAGCTGCATTTCCCATTTTTTTTCTAAGTTCTTTATTAATTGCCGGGCTAGGAGACTCTTCCAACAACTTTTGATGTCTTCTTTGAACTGAACAATCTCGCTCTCCTAAATGAACAACGTTTCCCGACCTATCTGCCAGAATCTGAATTTCTACATGTCTTGGTTTCTTTATAAATTTCTCCATATATAGACCATCATTACCAAAAGCAGCTTCTGCTTCACCTTGAGCTGCTTTAAACATTTTTTCAAGGTTATCAGCTTTTTCGACCAATCTCATACCTCTTCCACCTCCTCCTGCAGTTGCTTTGATAATTACTGGATAGCCTATATCATCCGCTAATTTATAAGCATCTTCAACGTTTGACAATAAACCTTTACTCCCAGGAACTGTTGGTACACCTACTTTTTCCATAGTTTCTTTAGCTGTAGATTTATCACCCATAGATCTTATAGCTTCAGGAGATGGACCAATAAAAACTATGCCATGATCGTTACACATTTCAGCAAATTTATCATTTTCGGCAAGAAATCCATAACCAGGATGAATGGCATCAACGCCTCTAGATGTAGCGGCAGCCAGTATATTTGGGATATTTAAATAACTTTTATTACTCAACGAATCTCCAACACACACAGCTTCGTCTGCAAGCTGAACATGCAATGCTTTTTTATCTACGGTACTAAAAACTGCAACTGTTGCAATACCTAGTTCTCTACAACTTCTGACAATACGTAAAGCTATTTCTCCACGATTAGCAATTAAAACTTTCTCAACCATTATGAAAAATAAATTTAAGAAATGAAAATGACTTAAAATAAGAATTCTTTGCCAAAGCAATTTATAAAATTTTTTGGAATTAGAAGACATTTTTAGAATACAACCTAGAACGTTACATATGTATAAATATTTGTTTTATGCAATAGAAAAGATTTTATGAATATTCAAAATTTCTCTTTAATCAAAAGATCCTAGTTCCAGTCAATAATGTATTATATTTTTAAGGTTTAGGTACCCACAGGTGCTTGAAAACCCTTTGCGGACGTGGCGGAATTGGTAGACGCGCACGTCTAAGGAGCGTGTGGCTTAGGCCTTGCGAGTTCAAGTCTCGCCGTCCGCATCTGATGTATTCAAGGGTGACTGCAATGAAAAAAAAATCACTTGCAGTAGTAATAGTTTCTAATGGTCCTGGTGAATTAGCCACTTGGGTAAGACCTGTGGTAGATGAGCTTAACAAAAGAAATGAATCTATTGGTAACAACAATAAAGTTGATTTTACTCTCAGATTAGTATTAGTTCCT
Organism: Prochlorococcus sp. AG-418-G23; assembly: GCA_003214195.1. GTDB lineage: Bacteria > Cyanobacteriota > Cyanobacteriia > PCC-6307 > Cyanobiaceae > Prochlorococcus_A. The sequence goes on along the minus strand of QCLY01000008.1, from coordinate 31,593 downwards.
TGCCCAAATGCAACTGGTAAAGAATTTGACGTAGCAAATTCATGGAATAAATTCGAATTAATTACAAAATCAAAAAGTTTTTGGAAGTTATTATTAAGGCCATACTCTTTTGCAAATTGGCCAAAAAAAGGGATCGTTATTTTCCTTGGTGGGGATCAATTTTGGAGCATTTTACTTGCTAAAAGATTAGGTTATTTAAATATCACATATGCTGAATGGATTTCACGATGGCCTCAATTGACAAACAAAATTGCAGCTATGAATTTAAAAGTAAAAGAGTTACTTCCTAAACGATATAAAAATAAATGTGAAATCATAGGCGATTTGATGGCAGATATTAAACTAAATAGTGAAATATCTTTAATCAAAAAAGAGAGTCACCATATTGCATTATTGCCTGGCTCTAAGAAAGCTAAGCTCTCTGTTGGAATTCCTTTCTTCCTAGAAATAGCGGATCATATTTCAAAAAAAAATAAAAATATAAATTTTATAATCCCCATTGCCCCAACTACCAATAAAAGTGAATATTTATTGTTCCAAAGCGAAAAAAATCCTATTGCAAAATATTACTCATCAAGAATCAAAACAATACAAGAAACTAAAGACTCAAATTTTGATTATGTAATTGAAACATCAAAAAATACAAAAATTTATCTTATAAAAAAACATCCTTGCTATGAAATATTAAAAGAATGTGATCTGGCAATTACAACTGTGGGTGCAAATACTGCGGAATTAGCCGCCATCACCCTACCAATGTTAGTTGTTCTACCAACTCAACATTTACATATGATGAATGCTTGGGATGGCATTTTTGGAGTACTTGGAAAAATTTCATTCATAAATAGATTCCTAACTTTTTTAGTGAAATCAATCTATTTCAAAAAAAAGAAGTTTTATGCATGGCCTAACATTAAAGCAAAAAAAATGATAGTCCCAGAACATATAGGGAATATTTCCCCAATAAAAATAGCGAGAGAGGTATTATTTTTAATTAAAAATAAAAATCACCTAAAAAGAATTAAAGATAATTTACTCAAAGAAAGAGGGGGAGAAGGTGCTACAGAAAAACTTGCTTATATAATTCTTGATTCCATAAGAAAACTTTATTAATTACCAAGGATCATCAATTTCAAATTTTTCTAATTCTTCCTTCTCTTTAACTAAATTTTTATCTTCTAATGGCTCAATATCTAGGGTTTCATTTGCATTCTGAATTGGTCTTTTCGATACAAAACTAGTATTTGATTTTTTCTTTTGTTTAAAATCAATATTATTTTCTTCATCTATTTTTTCAAAATTATTTTGATTCTTAGTCTGATCAAGATAATCATTCTCCATATATAGCTTTTTTCTAGTATTTATTTCTTCCGAAGAACTCTTTATCTCAACATATTCAAGTTCATCTTCATAATCTTCATCTGCATCTTCATAATCATCTTCTCTAACAATTTCTTCTTCATATTCTTCAATAAAACTATTTTGTTCTTCCGATTCTGTTCCAGATAGTAACTGATTCTCAACAGGCACAAGATTTGATGAGTATCCACTTGCATCCCTCTCATCCCAGGCAGAACCTCCAACTCCAAGTTTTTCAAGTAGCCCACTACTTAATTGGTTCAATTTTTCTTCAGCACCTTCATAAACGATAATCCTATCCGTTCCACTACTTACTATTTCCTCAACAGAGATTTCCCAAGTACTTAAAACTCCCTCTCCCAAAAGCGGAACACCAATTGCACCCACAACAAGAGAAATCAAATCTCCTGTCTCTATATCAAAAGAAAAACCAAGAACTCTTCCTAAAAGTTGGCCAGATTCTGTAATCACTTGGCAATTAATTACCTTTCCATATCTTTCTGGAGAAAAACCTTCACTTAATGAATCCAGAGAATCGACTAAAATAACATCTCCAACCTGCTTAATACTTTCTAATGGCATCCATTTTGGTAAACCTGGTAAAAATCTTGTAAGTGGGTTATCTCTAAGCCCTAAAGCCACCACCTCTCTTCTATCAATATCAACAACAACTTCACCAACTACACCTAAACGCTTACCAGTATCAGTAGTAATAACTTGTGTACCCATCAATTCTGCCCTTAACCATAACCGCTCACTAGGAACAGAATTAGGACGACTCTGATTTGGAGATGTGTTAGACAAACTCATAAATACCTTTTTATTATTCTGACGTATAAATTTAAAAAAGTGTGTTTATGCTGCATTTGGTAAACCAATAACTTGTGTATGAGCACCTTTTGCTTGCGCAACACCAATTGTACGTTCTGACGCACTTATCATAGGCCTTCTATGACTTACTACTATAAATTGAGCATTTGATGACTGATTTGATATTAATTTTGACAACCTTTCAACATTTATACCATCTAAAAAACTATCAACCTCATCTAATGCATAAAAAGGTGAAGGTTTATACTTTTGCAAAGCAAATAAAAAACTTAAAGCAGTTAATGATTTTTCACCACCTGACATAGAGGCCAACCTTCGGACATTTTTTCCCTTAGGATGAGCTACTAAAGTTAAGCCTCCTTCTAGTGGAGAATTGGGATTTTCGAGCTGAAGAAAACCATCTCCATCAGATAAATTTGCAAAAATCTCTCTGAAGTGTTTATCAACCTCAACAAATGCTTGCATAAAAGCCTCCTGACGCAAAGTCGACACGGTTTCTATGCGTAACAATAATTCAGATCTCTCGTTAGATAAAACTTCTAATTTTTCTCGTAAACCGTTTAATCTCTCAATTAATTCCTCTAATTCATCAAGAGCCAACATATTTACAGGTTCCAAACTTTGTAGCTTTAGATTTATATTCGATATTTCTAATTGCAAAGATTCAAGACTCGTCCCTTCGTATTCTCCAAACTCTGGAGAAGGATTAGGTAAATCTTTTTTATAGTTTTCTAATTTTATTTTCTCGCTCCTCATCTCTTCTTTGAGAGAATGAATATCTCTCTCTAAGTATTCTAGCTTTAAAAGATAATTATTAAATTCTTGCCTTTTATTTGAAATTGACGAGTTTAATTCATCTCGTTTCCTTCTCAATAAACCTAAATCCTTTTCTAGAGAATTTTTTTGATTATCAAGGACTAAAAGCTCTTTTTTAAATTTATCTCTTTTTTCGATCCATTCACTATGAGCAATAGCAAGTTCTTTGATGGATGCCTGCAAGTTTTTTTCTTGCAATAATGTGATTTTTAATGAATTATTTATACGTTCTTTATTTAAAGCAGATTGATTTTTCTTTTCTAATAATGTATCTCTCTCCTTAATAAGTAATTCAAGTTCTTTATCAAGATTGTTGAAATCATCATTAATAGCTTTTAATGATGAATTCTGATTTTTTTCATAATTGGCTTTAAGAATGGTCTGTAAGTGATCAAATTTCTCATAATGAGGCTGCAATTCATTTTTCAAACGATCTAAATTCTCTAATAATAGATTATTAGCACTTTCAAGTTTTTTTAATCTCGATTTATACTCCTCAGATCTTTGCATTACAACCTCCAGAGAATTCTGATTTACTTCAATTTCTTTACTAAATGCTGCACAATCCTCAATAATTTGACTGCGATGAGAACTTAATTTACTAAGCCTATTGGTTTTTATGATTAAATCATTATTTGACTCTTTTAAAGCTTCTTCAATAACCAATAATCTTTCTTTTAATGGATTAGAATCATCAAAATCATTATTAATTCCGAATCTATAGGCCAAATCTTTATTTAACTTACTACCGCCTGTAATAGCACCACTTGCTTCTAATAATTCACCACCTAAAGTAACTAACCTAATTTTTTGTTTGGATAACCTAGCTGAGGCTAAATCTGAAAAAACCAAAGTATCTCCAAAAACATACCTAAAAACATCTGAATAAACTTCATCAAAAGTAATTAAATTAATAGCTTTATCAATAAATCCAGGCTCTCTATTATTTTCAAATCTTGAAAATGCATAATTCTTCTTTTGAATTTTAAGTCTATTTAAAGGTAGAAAGGTTAATCTTCCTGCCTTTTTCTTTTTAAGAATCTCAATTGCTTTAGCAGCAATATGATCATTATCAACAACAATTTGTCCGAGTCTATTTCCCGCAGCAATTTCTAATGCATATCTATTTTTTTCACTGACATTTCCCAATTGAGCTACATATCCATGTATACCCTCTAAACCTGCTTCTAAGAGAATCCTGAGAGCGTGTGAACCTCTTGATTCATTTAAAGCTTCTTTTCTACTCTCAAATCTAGATAAATCCTTTTCAAGCCTTAATTGCTCATTATTTAGTCTCAATTTAGTTTTATTTAATAAATCAATTTCATTTTTTAAAGTATTAAGTTCTGAACTATTACTTACTAAGTTATTATTTTTAATTTCGGAAGACTCTTTTTTTCTCTGATTTATCTCACACAGTCTCTTCTCTTCTATAGCTAAGGCATCAATCTGTAAAGATATTTCATCTTTTTGAATATTATTTTGAATAGTTTCTTCTTCAAATTTCCTTTTTTCTGCTTCCAATGGATTAATTATATTTTGGATGCTTTCAAGGTCAGCATTTATTTTGATACTTTGTTTTGAGAATTCTCCAGTTTCTCCTGCTGCATCAGAAAGTTTTTTTCTGGATGATTTATGTTTAGAAGTGAGATCATTAATTTGCAAGTTCAATTTATTTAAAAATTGTTCATCAAAATTTTCTTGTCTCATCTTTTCTGACTCGATATTCCTCTTAGATATTGCAATTTCATCTCTTTGCTTTTGCAATTTAATACCCTCTTCTTTATTCAAGCTTGATATCCTATCAAGTTCTCTTAAATTAGAATTAATGCTTCCAATATCACTATTAACTTTTATCAATTTATCCTCTCCTTTCTCCTTAAGTTCAGCAACAAGTATTTTCAAAGCATCCTCTAAAACTGATATTTCTTTATTGAGAGATTCCTTATGTTCATTAAATAATATTTTATTTTTTTCAATTTCAGACTCTTTCTGCTTTATAGATTCAACATGCTTTAATTGTTTCTCAAAAATAAGAACTTTTTCTAGTTCCATTATTTGAAATAGTTTTGACTTTAACTCTTTATATCGCTTAGCTTTTTCACATTCTTTTTCGAGCTTATTTTTACTAGATTGCAATTCATTTTCTAAAATTTCACATCTTTCTTGTCTTTCAAAAACGTCATTTAATTTTGCATTAGTTTGTTCTATTCTTGTATCAAATAGTGCAACTCCTGCTAATTCATCAATAAGATTTCTCCTCTCCTTATTATTCATTGATACGATTCTTGTTACATCGCCCTGCATAACAACATTGCTACCCTCTGGGTCAACACTAATATCCCTCAATATTTTTTGTATTTGTTGCAAGGTACATTGTTTTCCATCAGAAGTATAAGTCGAAGCATAAGAACCACCTGGCATAAGCCGTAATTTTCTAGAAACTACCCATTCTTTTTGACCCTTATTAAGTACAATTTCATCTTCTTCTAACTCTAAGGGTGGAAGATCCTCTCTTGGAGACCAATCTTGAATATTAAATTTTACTGATACGAAAGTTTCAGATGATTTACCATCTTTAACTTTTGAATTATTAATGAGATCTGGTAATCTTTCAGCTCTCATCCCTCTACTGTTAGCTAAACCTAAACAAAATAAAATTCCATCTAAAATATTGCTTTTCCCAGAACCATTTGGACCAGTAACCACAGTAAAACCCTCTTCTAGAGGAATTTTTACACTTCCCCCAAAAGATTTAAAATTTTCAAACTCGACCTGATTGATATATACCAATCTCAAGTCTCAATAGCTAAATAAGAATAACCAATTTGAACAAAATCTCAATAGAAATATTACGATTATTTATAAATGCAGATTAAATATTTTTTCTTAATTTACAAGAATTGCCCGAAATTTCAAACAAGCCATGAAGAATTTTACCGTCCAAAATGAATCTAAAACATTCAGACTCAATTTTATCTCTAACAATTTTGAATGTTCCATGATCAATTCTTCTTACAAAGCCTCGATTCCCAGAAAGTTCATGTTCCAACCTATTTAGCCATACAAGTTTATGATTTGGCTGTTTAAAAATTTCTATAGAAGCTTGATTTAATAAGGGTAGTTTTAAAAATTTCCAAGTTAAACAATCAACTCTATTCTCAACTAGAAAATCATAATGAATATCTAATGAGTTCTGAGAATAGACTTTATGTTCAAGCAAAACCCATTTATTCATTGTCAAGTTAAGAAATAAATTGAATCTATTTTCAAAACAAAGTTGAGAGACAAATATATTGTGTTGAAGATTTCCTGTTATTTAATTACTTGCATCAGGCACAAATCTTAAAGCAATGAATAGCAGACTTCCAGCTCCAGCTATAGCTGCCGCCACTAATCCAAAATCTGTAGGGATAGTGCGAGAGGCAAAAATTAATGATGCAAATGTAATATCCATGATGAAATTTAAATTCAATTTATAAATTCAGTAATAGCTTAACAAAACCTTCTTACAGAACAGAGTAGAAAAATAAAATGTAAATAAACTTTTATATGTTTTTAATCTATATAAATCGCACAAATCTTTAGATAAGGGTTCCAAATTAAGAAAATAGGGTCTAATCTTAAAATAAATAAGCATAAATAATGGAGACTTACCATCCTCCCAAAGAATTAGAAGAAAAAGAAGGTAACTTTGAGCTACCTGACAAAGAAGTTATCTCAGAGAAATGGTTGCTTGAAAAAATTGACAGTTTAATCCCCTTAATAAAAGAAAAATGGCCTACCATTGCTCAGCAAACTCTTGAAGCCACAAAAGGGAGTATTGATGATTTAGTTGGAGTAATTGCGAACCAAAGTGGCACCTCTGCAAGTGGAATAAAGCGCCAACTATTTGAAATCATTGATTCAATCCGAGACAACAATTGGGAGTTATCAGAAAAAATTGAACCTATCGAAAGTCAATTAGAAGAGTTATTAGAGGAACTTAATAACACACTTAGACCAAAAATAGAAAGTCCAATTAGAAAAAAACCAATATTATCTATTGCTATTGCAGCTGGTATTGGTTTACTAATTGGAACTCTCATAAACAGTGGCAGAAAATAATATGGAAAAGCCAAAAAAGAAAAACTTTTCAAATACCGCTTCAAGGATTTCAGCTATCGCAAGTTCAGTTATGGATTTACATGTAAAAATAGCTCTTCAAGAAGTAGATAGAGAAAAAAGAAGATTAATTAGTGGTGGAATATTTTTGACACTTGGAAGCACATTACTATTATTAGTTCTTATTTGCATCCATATTATTATTTATCTTTTTCTTAGAAACTACAATAACTGGAATACTGAATATAATTTATTAATCATAATAGTTATCGATTTATTTCTTGCAGGCTTAAGTTTGAAACTTGGAGGTAAATTAGTCAAAGGACCTTATCTTCCTCAAACATTGGAGGGTTTAGGGAAGACAACAAAAGCAGTTTTAGGCAAAAAATAAATTACCTTATAATATATTTTATCCATCTGCAATCAATCCCTCCATTACTAATTGGAATTTTCAATGAAGATTTCATTTTCAAATATTTTGTTAGTTTTGGATTTCCACTTAGCAGCCAAAATTCCCATCCTGAAAAGTTATTCTTTAAGAAAATCCCTATTTGTTCATATAAATAAATTAATTCATTTTCATTTCCCAATTTTTTTCCATATGGAGGATTGCATAAAATTAAACCAGGTTTATATTTTGATTCGAGTTGTAGAAAATTATTATTTATAAGTTCAATATAATTTTCAAGTCCTGCTAATGATATATTTACTTTCGCCTGCTCATAAACCTTTTTATTAATTTCGCAGCCTATAACTTTTGGTAATTTTGCATAATTTATAATTTTATTTTTTGCCTTATTTTTTTCAATTAGATAAATATCTTTCCTAAAGTCAAACCAATTTTCAAAAAGATATACTTGATCAATATTTATTGGAACTTCAAGAAATTGGTTAATAGCCTCAATTAAAAAAGTTCCTGATCCACACATAATATCAATTAAAGGGACTTTGCCATTCCATTTAGTCATATTTATCAAACCAGAAGCTAAATTTTCTTTTAATGGCGCATTTCCAACTGCTGGTCTATAGCCTCGTTTATGTAAGCTTTCCACACTACTTTGAAGGCTCAAAATTCCTTTATTATTATTTAAATGAAGATGAATTATAAAATCAGGATTATCTAAAGAAATATTTGATCTTTTATTCCAAGCAGCCTTTTGCAAATCAGTTATAGAGTTTTTAACTTCAAGTGCAGTAAAATGTGTATGACTTAAAGAAGATGTTCTTCCAGTTACTTGGACATTAAACGTTTTTTCATAATGCAACCAATTTAACCAATCAAATGAATCTCTAACCCCATTCTTTAAAGATTGCTTATCATAACAATCAAAACTTGCGATTTCTCTATAAAAACGAAAAGCTAATTTAGAGTAGAAATGAATTCTGTAAAAAGTGTCAAACTCACATTCAAAATTAATAAATCTTTTATAAGTATTAATATTAAACCCACCTAAATTCGAAATTTCTTCAGCCAAATAATGCTCAAGACCCTCTGGAGCTGATGCTACAACCTTCATATAAGATAAAACTTAATAAAAAAACTATTCAATACTCATTTTGCCTGTCAGAATATAAATGTCCAATTGGACTAGGTGATCTCAACCGATGTTTCGGACAGCGGTTCGATTCCGCTCAACTCCACTTTTTGGGGTTGTAATGGTTTCGACGGGGCATAAGGAAGGTGACTGAAGCCTGCTCGGTTAGAGCAAAAACACAAATGCTAACAAAATCGTTAGTTTCTCCCGTCAAACAGCACCAGTTGCTGCTTGATCCTAAAGGAGATGGGGTCATATCAGCCTTATCAACCAAATGATACTCGGAGTCTGGAAGGACTCCACTTTCTTTAAAATAACTAAGAAGTTGTAGTAGATAATTTATTATTTTGTAAATATTGCTGCAATTGCTTGTATTAAAAAACTATTTTTCAATTTTTTAAGTATAAATACTGAGAAAATTAATTTGAGATTAATTTATCTTATTAAAAACTCAAATTACAAAATGGAACCTAATAAAAACCTAAATGACTTGTTAATAAATCTCAAACCTAAAGTTATTAGATTTACCGGTAAAAAATTTCCTGCTGAACTATGGAGTAGTAGTTTTCAAAACAAAAAAAATAGGAAGATATCTACCTAAAAAACTTTTTAAATACTTGAAAAAGGATTTTTAGGCATTTTTTTTAAACAATTTTTTGAAGCCTCCTGAAGTACTTTAAATTCATCTTTGTTTAGATTCCACTTGAATACATTAGATATATCTATGACTTGAGATTTTTTTCGCATTCCTACAAGGGGAATAGTTCCTTGATAACAACACCAATTAATTGCTACTTGAGCTTGGGAAACTGACCTTTGATTTGCAATTCTTTTTAGACAACTCCGTAATTCATATGTTGGTTTTTTGTAGTTTTCAAATAAAACATTACGAATAAAACTATTTGCTTTATTTTCATCTTTTTCGGGATCAATGCAAAGTATTCCAAATGACAAAGGACTATAAGCAAAGAAATCAATATTATTTTCTTTACAAATTTTTTTTACCTGATATTGTTTTTTTAAATCTGGAGCAAGCAAAGAAAACTGTATCTGAACGCTTTTTAGTCTCTGATCTCTTTTGGCCAAAAAATTAATTAATTTGTTCAACCGTTGAGGACCTATATTTGATAAGCCGATTTGAAAATCAAAACCTTGATCTTTTAAATTACAAAGATTATTCAACAGTCCTAATTCCTGCCAAGGATTATATTTTGCAGTTGACCAATGTAGTTGAACTATGTCTATTTTATTATTAAGTCTCTCTAAACTTTTTAAAAAAGGTTTATTAAAACCTCTTTCACCTATTCTCCAGGGATAAGGTGCTAGTTTGGTTGCCACTTGAATTCTGTTTCTTTTGGCAGAAGGAGTTTCTAATAAAAATTTGCCTATCAATGATTCACTTCTACCGTGAAGATTCCCAGTTCCATAGGAATCTGCAGTATCTATTAGATCAAAACCTCTTTGCAACGCCTCATTAAATGTCTCTCGTAAATCATCGTCATCTGCAGATTTGTAATCCCAAATAAGCTTATTCCCCCAAGACCAAGTACCTAGTCCAATTCTTTTCTTCACTAGTCTATTTAAATAAAGCACTTTATAAGGTTATCTAAAAATATTTACCTCTTTAAAATATTTCAAAAAATAAGTTTTAAAGCATTAAAATTGAAATTCTCTTGACATTAGAAAATTATTCTCCAAAGTAAAAGAAATAAAAAAAAAAAATTGTTCATTACCGTTTGCGGGCAAAAAGGAGGTGTGGCTAAGACCTGCACAACTATCCACCTTGCTAGTGTTTGGCATTCTGAAGGTAAAAAAGTTTGCGTAGTCGATGCTGACAAGAATAGATCTGCTTTAGCATACTCATCAAGAGGCAATCTTCCCTTTCCAGTTTTCCCAGTCAGTTCAGCTGCGAAAGCATCAAGATCATCAGATATCGTAATAACTGATGGGCAGGCTAGCAGTGACCAAGAAGAACTTAAACACTTAGCATATGGTTCAGATTTAGTTATCTTACCTACCACTGCAAAAGCAAGATCAGTAGAGTTAACTGTTGAACTAGCTAATTTATTAAGCAACTTAAAAGTTAACCATGCAGTATTGATAGTCAAAGTTGATTTTAGACAGCAAAAAGCAGCTCAACAAGCCAAAACAGCTCTAGAAAATTTTGGCTTATATGTTTTTGATACATTTATACCGTTACTTTCAGCGTTTGATAAAGCAGAAGCCACTGGAAATGCTGTATTCAATGCTATAGACGATTTAGGCAGATCAGATCCTCGTCGAATGACGGGCTGGTCTGCTTATTGTAAAATTGCCTCACAAATTCCATGCCTGATTTCGAAGCCCTCATCCGCCACCAACAGCTTAAACAACCAACAACCAATCAGCGCCTAAAGGTAGTTGAATCACCTGATTTAGAGGAAAGCAAAAAGGAACAAAAAATAATTACAAAATCAAAGTTTATAGTTAATTTTTTTGGAGGTTTTATAGGTTCTGTAATTGGAACTTTAACAATACTGTTTCTTTATATAAACGAATATCTACCAATAGATTTACTAAAACTTAAGTAGTACATTCTCTATCAATACAAGAATACAAAGATAAACGCTTTGATAGCAATAAATCTAAAGAATTAAATTAGTGTTTTATTTTTCATTTTAATCACTTAACTTAATTGCTTTGTCTAGAGCACTCTTTTATTAGTGCTTCTTTAATCTTTAAAAAATGACAATATTTAATCAGAAAGATTTCTATACCTTGTAAATTGCGGTTCAAATAATAATTTAACTGTTCCTAAAGGTCCGTTCCTATGTTTACAGGTAATAATTTCAGTAATACCTCTATCTTCAGTTTCTGGATTATAATATTCATCTCTATAAATCATGGTAATAATATCTGAATATACTTCAAGAGGTTCAAAGTCTCTCATATCACTCAACATTGGTCTCTTGTTTTTTCTTTTCTCTACATCCTTACTAAGTTGAGAAATAATAATTACAGGGACATTCAGTTCCTCTGCCATCCTTTTAAGACTCTTCGTTAATTTCAATAAGTATTCTTCTCTATTTGATACATCTGATATAGGCAGGTAATCAAGTAATTGGACATAATCTAGAATTACAAGTCCCAAACTATTTTTTTCAGATTGCTCTTTAATCTTTTGACAGATTGATTGCATCTCTTGTATTGAACTTAATGGTTGGTCTGTTATGTATAAAGGTAATTTGCTCAAAGAATTAATACCCTCACTTAATAAAGACCATTCATCAAGTTGTAATCTGCCAGTTCTTAATCTGCCTGATTCTATACCTAATTCCATTGATAAAAATCTATTCGATATCTGTTCTTGACTTATCTCCAAATGAAATAGGCAAACGGGAAGATTCTGTTTCTTAGAAACGTTTAAAGCCATGTTCAAAGACAATGATGTCTTACCCATTGCAGGTCTTCCTCCCAATACAATCAATCCTCCCCTTGGTAAACCTTGGGTTAAAGCATCATAATCATAAAAAGATACTGGAATTCCAGATTCACTTTTACCTAAAGCACGACTTTCAATCTCTTCAAATTTAGTACTCAAAATTGCTCCAATAACTTTTGTGCGTTCAAGAATATTTTCCTTAATCATTTTTTTTTAGGGAAACTCATATAAACGAATTCTGAAGAAAAAGCAAATTAAGTTTTCTAAAGTTAAATTTGCAATAATTAAAAGAATTAATTTAAAGAAAAATTAGAAACCTTTTTCATAGAATTGAGTAATTGCTTCATCCACTTCAGGAGTCGCTATAAATGACCACATCTCTACAGAATCATTAGCAAAGTAATAATTGCAATTGATACTAATCCTATGGTTATATTTAGTATTTGCCTCCCTTCTTTGCGATTTAAATTGAGGATATGTATCGTCTGCATTTATAAAAGTAACATTATATTTTTCAGATAATTTATTGACCAAAGTATTGCTTATTTTTTGACATGTTTCCATAGTTTTATATTCTTTGCGCAAGACAACCTCATGAATATAGTTATTATTATCAATTGATAGTTCATAGGTTTCAAAATAAGGAGATTTTTGATTCCGTTTTAAGAAATTCGTAATATCAACAGTATAAAATCCTCCAAGAGTTTCAGTATGGTCATATTTTTCCCTTAAAATTCTCAATGGAAAATAATTTGTGATTGGTTCATATGTTTCATATCCAAAAAATTCTTCAGATCTTAATTGATTTAAACCAACGCTCGCACAAAGAACAAAAATATAAATTAATGACTTACCAAGATTTAAATTTTTTATCATTATATTATCTTACAAATAAGAAAATTATAACTTACATCAAAAATTAAAGAACCACTTAAATTGATTGATAAAAGTACTGTCATATAGTTTTGAATATCCCTGTAATCTATTGCTCTGCAATGGATTTAGACTTATGTAGTATATTCGCTATTAATAAAGACATATAGTATAAAATTCAATCATACCAATAGATCTCAAGGATTAAGTTGGTGTCATATTGGTGTCATAAACCTGTATAAATTCTGCAGAAGTATTGGTATCACTATACTAGTGTTATAAAAGTGTCATATGAATCAAAATAATCATTATGAATTAGGCGGAATTTTTATAACGAGGAACTACCTTTTAAATCCAATTGACAAAAAATCATAAATATCATTTTAAAAATTAAAAATTTTCCTTACCATTCTTATATTTCTTTTTTAAAGTAACCCAATTGCATTAATATAATAGAAACATCTTCAATAATTTATAATTCTTATATTCAATTTCAATATGATTGATGGCCAAGAAAAATAAAAAGATAAAAAAGGTAAAAAATTCTGTAGATCAATTGAACATTATGCAGTTAATTTTAAAAACTGCTGGTGGTGCAATATTGCTATTTATAGGTGCTGGTGTAATAACTCATGTTGTACGAATCGCTTTATTTAAATATGACGCAAGTTACTGTAATAAAGGAGTAAAAACAAAGTGCGATAATTTATTAAATTACAATAATATTCTAGAAAATAATTCAGAATCAATTACTAATCCTTACTTTAAGACAATTTATGAGGAGTATAAATCGAATAAAGAGTATCAACTCAATAAATTGTTTAATAAAATGTATGCAGATGATTGTATTCAATCAATGGGAGAAAATATCTCTTGCCGTAATATTGAGAAAGAATTTCTTGATGATGATTTTAAAAAACTTGTTCAACCCTTTATTGAAAAGCATAAAAAATTAATTGAAAAATAGTAAATTTCGCATATAAAGCGTCATATTGGTGTCATATGGTTTTTCCTATCTCTGTAATCTATTGCCCTGCAATGGATTTGCACTTATGTAGTATATTCACTATTTATTTCAACATACTTTTTAGAAAGATCGCATCCCCAAGCTGTTCCTGTGGATTGGCCAGAATTTAGATTAATCATAATTTCAACAATATCATCGACTAAATACCTACCTTTCATTTTGGATCTAATATAGTTTGAAACTTTATTCGAGTCATATTGCTTTAATTTGCCATTTTCCAAAATTTGATGTTTACCAATATACAAGTCAAAGTCATTTAAACAGAATTTAACTCCAGAATTACCTGCAGCAGAAATAATTCTGCCCCAATTAGGATCACAGCCATGTATCGCAGTTTTTACTAATGAGGAATTACAAATAGATTTAGCAACCATAATTGCATCATCAGTATTTTTTGCTCCTTGAACTGAAACTTCTAATAAACAATTTGCTCCTTCTCCATCCCTTGCAATATTTTTTGCCAAAATCTGACACACAATATCAATACCTTTTTGGATAGTTGGATAAAATCTTTTATCAATTTTCTCTCCTGCATTTATTGCAACGAATGAATCATTTGTGCTTGTCTCTCCATCAACTGATATTGCATTAAAAGATTTTTTAACAGCAATAGAAATCATTTTATCCCATTCTTCTTTTTGAATAGCCGCATCACAGGTTAAAAAAGCAAGCATTGTAGCCATATTGGGATAAATCATTCCTGAACCTTTTGCAATTCCTGCTATTTTTATCTTTCTACCTTGAATAACGGTCTCTATTAGGACTGTTTTCAAGGTCAAATCAGTAGTTAAAATTGCTTCTGCTGCATTCTGAAAATTATTACACTTTAAATCATTAACTAAATTCGGTAAATTTTTTACTAAATCATCTATTTGTATTGGAACACCAATTACACCAGTTGAGCACATTAAAACTTCTTCTTCTTTTATTCCTAAAAGTTCCGCAATCTTTCCTGTAGCAATTTGAAAATGTTGAATTCCAAGATTTCCTGTGCATGCATTTGCTTGTCCAGAATTAATTAGTATTGCGCGCACAAAACCTGAAGTTGTTTTAATTCTTTCCTCACAAATATCCACACAAGAAGCACGAACTATTGATTGGGTAAACATCCCACTAAAAATACTTCCTTCTGGAGCAAGTATTAGTGCTAAATCTTTTTTATTAGAAGCTTTTAATCCAGCAGATATGCCTGCAAAAAGGAACCCCTTGGGTGTAACCTTACTGTCATCAACTAACGACCAATTGGAATCTAACTGGCTCAAATTTTTTGGTATTTTAATTCATATTAACTATTCTTTAATACTAAAGAAACAAGTCATTAGATTATTATTAATAATATGGATATTCTTCAAAAATCAAAAACCCATCTAAGAAGAATTGGTTTAACAGGAGGTATTGCCAGTGGGAAGACAACCATTACTAATTACATTAGAAAACATAAAAACATTCCAATAATAGATGCAGATAATTTATCAAGAGAATTAATCAAACCAAACACATATGGATATAATAAAATTTTAGATTATTTTGGTAATAAAGTTATTGATAATAAGAACAATTCAGAAAGGACAATAAACAGAAAACTTTTAAGGAAAATTATTTTTGAAAACTCTGAAAGTAAAAAATGGATTGAAAAACTTCTTCACCCATTAATTAAAGAAAAAATGATACAAGAATGCAGTCAATACAAAAATAATCAAACTATACTATTGGTCATTCCATTATTATTTGAAGCAAAATTTGAAGATATATGCACTGAAATATGGTTGGTTAAATGTCCTAAAGAACTTCAATCAAAAAGGCTTATCGCAAGAGATAAAATCAGCGAAAAAGAGGCATATGAATCTATAAACCTTCAATTAAGTTTTGAAGAAAAAAGAAAATTTTCAGACGTTATTTTAGATAACTCAGATGATCAAAATAAATGGATCAAGACAATAAGAGAGCTTCTTTGAAGCTTTAGCTATTCAATTTTTCTGCAAGAAGTTTATTTGCAAGTTTAGGATCAGCTTTACCTTTTGTTCTTTTCATTAGTTGACCAACAAAAAAACCAAGCAATTTAGTTTTACCATTTCTAAATGCTTGAACCTCATTTTGATGTTCATTTATAAGTTCATCAATTATTGGTAAAATACTTGATGAATCAGTTATCATAGCCAACCCCTTTTCTTCAACTAATTTTTTTGGAGAAATATTTTTTTTAATTAATTCAGGTAAAATTTCTTTTGCAATTTTTCCACTGATAGTATTATTTGCAATCATGTTAATCATTTCAGCAAGATTTTGAGGACTAAGTTTTAAGTCGCTAAAACTAAGTTTATTTGCTTTTAAATAACCCACAATATCACTTGTTACCCAATTTGAAGCTAATTTTGCCTCAGCACCATTAGCTACTGTTTCTTCAAAAAAGTTTGCCATATTAATTTCATCAGAAATGACCCTTGCATCATATGAAGATAACCCAAATTCACTTACGTATTTATTTCTTTTCTTTGAAGGTAATTCTGGAAGTTCTTTTAACCATATTTCTTTTTGGGCTTTTGTTATTTCAATTGGTCCTAAGTCAGGATCAGGAAAATATCTATAGTCACTGCTACCTTCTTTCATTCTCATACTTTTTGTTAATTGCTTAGCTTCATCCCATAACCTTGTTTCTTGGAAAATTTTTCCTCCATTTTCATAAATTTCTATTTGTCTGGCTATTTCATAATCACAAGCCTTTTGAATTGCAGAAAATGAATTCATATTCTTTATTTCCACTTTGGTACCAAAAGGAGAATTAGGTCCTTTTCTAACTGAAATATTGACATCACAGCGCAGTGAACCCTCTTGCATATTTCCATCTGATACTCCTAGATATCTAACTGTTCTTCTTATCTCTGAAGCATATTCAGATGCTTCTTTGCCTGATCTAATATCCGGCTTACTTACAATCTCACAAAGTGCTATTCCGGCACGATTATAATCAACTAAAGAATACTTAGAACCAGCTAATCTATCACTACCTGCATGGACTAGTTTTCCGGCGTCTTCTTCCATATGTAGCCTTTCTATACCAATTCTTTTGATATAGGTTTCTTTGCCCTTCTCAATTATTTCAACCTCTAACCAACCATTTTCAGCTAGTGGCTCATCAAATTGTGAAATTTGATAATTTTTTGGCAGATCAGGATAAAAATATTGTTTTCTATCAAATTTACAATGTTCTGCAACATTTAAATTTAATGCTAAAGAAGTTTTTACAGCATACTCAAGAACTGTCTCATTCAAAACTGGAAGGG
The DNA here is from genome assembly GCA_003214195.1 of Prochlorococcus sp. AG-418-G23. Taxonomy (GTDB): domain Bacteria; phylum Cyanobacteriota; class Cyanobacteriia; order PCC-6307; family Cyanobiaceae; genus Prochlorococcus_A. The sequence goes on along the minus strand of QCLY01000008.1, from coordinate 14,346 downwards.
TTCCTGGTAAACCACAAACTACAGGATCTATATGCGTATTAGGTGCATCACCAAAAGCTGTTGACGCAAATGTGAATATTTTACTTTTCGTATTAAGCTGTACATGTGTTTCCAAACCAATCACAGCTTCCCAAGATTCCAAATTGTTCATTATCAAAAGTCTCTTTATTAATATTATTGGATATAAAGGAAAAGAGGACCAAAAACAAATAAAAATATTAATTTTTAAATGACACAAGAAACAAAAAATTCAATATTAATTATTGGTGGTGGACTTGTAGGTTTATCTATTGCTTATGAATTTTCTAGAAATAACTTCAAAGTATTAGTTTTAAGCAAAAACAGAAATGAATCAGCTGGATTTGTTGCTGCAGGAATGTTAGCTACTCATGCCGAAGGGCTCGAAGATGAATTACTAAATTTTGGCCAAGAAAGTCAAATCCTAATTCCAAAGTGGATAGAAAGTATTGAGCAAGATAGTAATATCAAATGTGGTTTAAAAAAATGTGGCATAGTAGTTCCTTTTAAAAATAAAAAAGATCTTGAAAAGTTTCCCACTTATGAATATGGAAAATATTTAAATCGCAAAGATCTTCAAACAGAAATTAATGGAATAAATTCTATTTGGAAACATGGTTTACTATTTGAACAAGATGGTCAAATAGATAACCGAAGGAGACTGATGCGTGCTCTTGAGAGAGCATGCTCTTTGCATGGAGTCGAATTTCAAGAAGGATCAGAAGTAGAGGATTTGACATTAGAAAAAAACAAAATTACTGGTGCAACAGTTTTATGTGCAACAGGGGAAGTAAAAAAAATTCAATGCGAAAAAGCAATTATATGCAGTGGTGCTTGGAGTAAAAAAATTTTTAATAAGATTCCAGTCTTTCCTGTAAAAGGACAAATGTTATCAATACAAGGTCCAACAAATTTTTTGAAAAGAGTTATTTTTGGTCCAAAAACTTATCTAGTTCCTCGTGATGATGGACTTATTATCGTTGGTGCGACAGTTGAAAAAGATTCAAAATTTAATCAGGGCAATACTCCTAATGGAATAAAACAACTGCAAGAAGGCATTCGCTCCTTGTTACCAGAGGCTATTAATTGGCCACAAATGGAACATTGGTGGGGATTTAGACCCTGCACGCCGGATTTTAAACCAATAATTGGAAAATCAAAAATTGAAAACCTTTTTTTAGCAACAGGACATTACAGAAATGGAGTTTTATTTTCTGCAATAACAAGTGATCTTCTTTTGAAAATAGTCCAAAATAAAAGTCTCAAAGAAATAGAAAAAAACTTTTTAGAAAAATTTAGTTTAGATAGATTTGAGATTTAAATTTTATTTTTCAGATCGCCATTTCGAATCAGAAGTTTCCCATTCACATATTTCCTCCTTGTTAAACCATAGATCAATTTCAAATTTTGCTGTATCTTCTCCATCAGAACCATGAATAATATTCCTTCCAATATCAATAGCTAAATCACCTCTTATTGTTCCAGGCTCTGCTTCAAGAGGTTTTGTTGCACCTATTAGTTTTCTAGCACTCAAAATAACTCCTTCGCCTTCCCACACCATTGCTATAACAGGACCACTTGAAATAAAGTCTACTAAATCACCAAAAAAGGGTCTTTCTCTATGTACTCCATAGTGATTTTGAGCAAGATCTTTTGAGGGGATTAATTGCTTTAATCCAACCAGTTTAAACCCTTTTTTTTCAAATCTGCCAATAATCTCAGCAACAAATCCTCTTTGAACTCCATCTGGTTTAATTGCAATAAAGGTTCTCTCTTTAGTCATTTAGTTAAATATCACTCTATGTATATTCAACTTTTAGGTGGTAACTTGGCAAGTAATCAGTAAAATAAAAGATATTGCTTTGAGTTATTTTAAAACATTTTTAATCACTAAGACATAAATTGACCAATTTTGAGCCGAAAAAACTAAAGAATACTTGGACTATTGAAGATAGTATTTCGACTTATAACATAGACAAATGGGGGGATAAATATTTTTCTATTAATTCAAAAGGAAATATATCAGTAACCAAAGATATAAAATCTAAAAATAAAATTGATCTTTTCAAGCTTGTCAAAGAACTGAAAAGTAGAGAAGTAAATCCTCCATTAGTCATACGATTTAACGATATCTTGAAGGATCGAATAAATGCACTACATGATGCTTTTTTAAAAGCAATAAAAACCTACAAATATGAGAATATTTATCAAGGCGTTTTTCCTGTCAAATGTAATCAACAAAAAAATGTATTGGAAAAGATAATAGAGTTTGGTAAGCAATGGAATTTTGGTTTAGAAGTAGGAAGTAAATCAGAACTACTAATTGGCCTTGCACTTCTTGAAAACCAAAATTCATTATTGATATGCAACGGATATAAAGATAAAAAATATATCGAGATTGCTACGTTAGCCAGAAAACTCGGCAAAAATCCAATAATTGTTATTGAACAACGAGATGAGGTAAAAAGAATTATTCAAGCAGTTCAAGAACTTAACGCGACTCCATTGATAGGAATTAGAGCAAAGTTATCAAGTAAAAGTAGTGGTAGATGGGAGAAATCTATTGGAGATAATTCCAAATTTGGATTATCAATCCCAGAAATTATGTCAACGATAAAAGAGCTTAAAGAAGCAAATCTTATAAACGAAATGAAATTGCTTCATTTTCATGTAGGAAGTCAAATAAGTGATATTGCCGTGATAAAAGACGCATTACAAGAAGCCAGTCAAATATATGTTGAACTATGCAAATTAGGGGCTCCAATGAAATATATAGATGTAGGGGGAGGATTAGGTATAGATTTTGATGGAACTAAAACCTCTTCCAACACCTCTACTAACTATTCTCTTCAAAATTATGCTAACGATGTAATTGCAACCATTAAAGATTCATGTGATTTAAATAATATCAAGCATCCAACAATAATCTCAGAAAGTGGAAGGGCAATAATTAGTCATTGTTCAGTTTTAATTTTTAATGTCTTAGGAACAAGCCATGTCAATTCCAAACTACAAATTTTAGATAAAAAAAATCAACAATTAATCATTTCAAATTTACTTGATACTTTCTATGAATTAAAAAAACTTGAAAATAAAAAAATAAATTTATCTCGAATAATTGAACTATGGAATGATGCAAAAAAGTTCAAAGAAGATTGCTTAGTTGCCTTTAGATTAGGATTTTTAAGTTTATCTGAACGAGCTTATGCCGAAGAACTGACCTGGGCTTGCGCAAAAGAAATTTCTAATAATTTGAATAATGATGAAATCAATCACCCAGATTTATCTGAAATTACAGAAACTCTTGCATCAACTTATTACGCAAATTTATCTATCTTTAAATCTATTCCAGATAGTTGGGCAATCAATCAGATTTTTCCAATAGTACCAATACATAGGCACTTAGAAGAGCCTTTCTGCAAAGGCAACTTTGCAGATTTAACTTGTGATTCAGATGGGAAACTAAATAATTTTATTGATGATGGAAAAATTAAATCATTACTAAATTTACATAAGCCAGAGCAAGATAAAGATTATCTAATTGGAATTTTTATGACTGGAGCCTATCAAGAAGCATTAGGAAACTTGCACAATTTATTTGGCAATACCAACGTCGTTCATATAGATATAAATCAAGATAATTCTTATAAGGTCAAAAATATTATTAAAGAGGACAGTAAATCTGAAATTTTACAGTTGTTGGATTATAGTTCAGCTTCTTTGGTTGAATCTATAAGAATTAATACTGAATCAGCAATTGATAAAAAAAAATTAACAATTGAAGAGGCAAGTAAATTAATTGATCAAATCGAAATGAGTCTAAGAAAAAGTAGTTATTTATCAGAATAACTTTCTACTGTTTTTTGCAAATGATTTTTAGCATAATCTAATGCACAATTTAATTTATCAATATCTTTAGCACCTGCCTGAGCAAAGTTAGGCTTTCCTCCTCCACCTCCTGAACAAATTCTTGCAATCTCATTAATTAATTTACCTGCATGCAATCCCATTTTTACAGCATAATCACCTAAAGAAACTACAAATAACAACTTTCTGTTTTCTGGATTTGGTATTCCCCCAAGAATCACTATTGCTTTATTTCCTAAATGAGAAGTTAAATTAAGTGCTGCAGATTGCAAAGAATTTCCATCTAAGCCATCAATCTGATTTACTAAAATTGAAAAAGAATTTACTATTTCGGCGGATGATTTTAAAGAAGAGTATTTAAAGTACGCAATTTCATCTTTCATTTTTTGTATCTCTTTATTCTTATTAATAAGCTCAGCTTGCAAATTATTAACTCTTTCAAAAAGTTGATTAGGATTTGCTTTTAACAAATCACTTAGTTGATTTACTAAAGTATTTCTATCACTAAAATATTCGAATGCTGATTGGCCTGATAATGCTTCAATTCTTCTTACTCCTGCAGAGATTCCTTCCTCACTGATTATTTTGAAAGAACCTAATTCGGATGTAGTTTTAACATGTGTGCCACCACAAAGTTCCATTGAAACTCCTGGCACATTAACGACGCGCACTTTATCATCATATTTTTCTCCAAACATGGCAACTGCACCCTTTTCTAGAGCCTCAATCTTAGACATATTTTTTATTTCTAGAATATGATTTTCCATAATCCAAGAGTTAACTAGACTCTCAATCTTAGAAATTTGATCTTTAGAAATAGGATTAGAAGAATTAAAGTCAAATCTTAATTTATTAAAGGCTACTAATGAACCTTTTTGTCCAACACTTTCATCAACAATTGATTTGAGAGCGGATTGCAATAAATGGGTAGCTGTATGATTTGCAGCAGCCTTAGTTCTATTTGAGGATTTAACATTAGTCTTAACTTTTTGTCCAATAGTTAATATTCCTTTTTTGATCGTTCCATAATGTAAAAAAACATTTTTCTTGCGAATAACATTATCAACGAAGACTTCTACATCTTTTGAAAATATCGTTCCAATATCACCAACTTGTCCTCCGGATTCACCATAAAAAGTTGTCTGATCAAGAACAATTAAAACTTTCTGACCTTCACTTGCCTGCTTAACTAATTTTGAATCCAAGAATATACCCTTTATTTCAGCTTCCGAAAGGAGTGAATCATAACCATTAAAAATAGTTTTTTGAAAAAGATCTATTTCTCGTTCTAATGATCCCTCTAATGTCAAATCAATATTACTTGAAGCGGCTTTCGCTCTCTCTTTTTGTACATGCATTTCTTCTTCAAAACCCTTTACATCTACACTGATACTATTTTCTTCAGCAATTTCTACAGTTAGTTCTAGAGGAAATCCATAAGTATCATAAAGTTCAAAGGCTTTAAAACCAGAAATTAATTTCTTCCCTGAAGAAATTAACTCATCTAGCAATTTCTCTCCCCTTTCAAGAGTTTCCCTAAACCTTACTTCTTCAATTTTTATTTCATTCAAAATTAAATCCTTATTATTTTTTAAATCAGGATAATTATTTTGCATTAAATTAATTGCGACAGTAGCAATATGCTGTAAAAATTCATTTGTTATGCCTAATAATCTCCCATGTCTGATCATTCTTCTAATCAGCCTTCTCAATATGTAACCCCTGCCGAGATTACTTGCTGCTACTCCATCAGAAATTAAATGGATAGTAGCTCTTGTATGATCTCCAATGATTTTTAAAGAAGTTTTGTTTTTATCATTTGAAGAAAAATAATCAATATTTGCAATCTCACACGCTTTTTGAATGATAGGAAAAATTAAATCTGTCTCATAATTATTTTGTTTTTTTTGCAATATTTGAGCCATCCTTTCAAGGCCCATTCCTGTATCAATATTTTTAAATTTTAAATCTGTCAATTTTCCATTAGGATCGCGATTATATTGCATAAAAACAAGATTATAAAATTCAATAAAACGATCTCCATCTTCTAAATCAATATTCTGCAAACCTTTTTCAGGATAAAAATCATAATAAAGTTCTGAACAAGGTCCACATGGGCCTGTTTTCCCCGAAGACCAAAAATTATCTTTCTCGCCTAGTTTCACTATCCTATCTGGATGAATACCAATTTCATCTTTCCAAATTTCTGCAGACTCTCCATCTTCGTGAAAGACACTCACAATTATATTTTCAGCAGAAATTTGATAAATATTAGTAACTAATTCCCAAGCCCACTGAATTGCTTCTCGTTTAAAATAATCTCCAAAAGAGAAATTACCAAGCATTTCAAAAAAAGTATGGTGTCTAGCTGTGACTCCAACGTTTTCTATATCATTTGTTCTAATGCACTTTTGACTAGATGTAGCCCTTTTGGATGGTCTTTCTTTTAAACCTAAAAAAACTGGTTTAAAAGGTAGCATTCCAGCAATTGTGAGCATAACCGTAGGATCATCTGGAATTAAAGATGCACTAGGAATGATTTTATGTGATTTTTCACTGTAAAATTTTAAAAAAGCACTTCTTATCTCATCTCCAGTAACTATTTTTTTAATTAGTTGAGATGTCATTTATAAGTAATAAAAAGAACAAAAAATTAAAGAAAAGCGTAATTTCGGTTATTTCGCATAAATAATCACGCGGATTTATATTCTACATAACTAAAGTTATTCTATAATGCTGTTTGTCCTATGCTAGCCTCTGCCCAGACAAGTAATTCAAAATTGGCACAAATAAATAACAAGTTGACTGTTCAATCTCAAAACTTTGCTGAGGATTCATGTGCTATTAGATCTTTAGATTGGGATCGCAGTAGATTTGATATTGAATTTGGCTTAAGAAATGGAACTACTTACAATAGTTTTATAATTAAAGGCGAAAAAATAGCAATTATTGATACTAGTCACGCTAAGTTCCAAGAGTTATGGTTTGAAGAATTACTGAAAAAGATAAATCCACAAGACGTAGATTATCTAATTACAAGCCATACAGAACCTGATCATTCTGGTTTAATAGGTAATCTTTTAGAATTAAACCAAAATATCACAGTAGTAGGATCAAAATTAGCTCTTAAATTTATTGAAGACCAAATACATATTCCCTTTAAGCGTCTAGAAGTTAAGAGTGGAGAGTTTTTAAATCTCGGAACTAATCCTAATAGCGGTTTAGAACATAATATTGAATTTATAAGTGCACCAAATTTACATTGGCCAGACACAATTTTTTCATATGACCATAGCACTCATGTTCTTTACACATGCGATGCATTTGGACTCCATTATTGTTCTGAAGAATTTTTTGACACTGATCAAAAAGAAATATATGATGATTTCCGATTTTATTATGATTGCCTAATGGGTCCAAACGCAAGGAGCGTTCTGCAGGCAATTAAAAGGATAGATAAGCTACCTGAATTAAAAACATTAGCCGTAGGTCATGGGCCCTTACTTCATAATCAAGTCAATTTTTGGAAAGAAAAATATCAAGAATGGAGTAGCAATAAAAGCAAAGGTAATGATTTTGTATCGGTCTGCTATATAAGCGATTATGGTTATTGTGATCGACTAAGTCAAGCGATATCTCATGGAATTAGTAAAGCAGATGCACAGGTTCAATTAATTGATCTAAGATCATCTGACCCCCAAGAATTAACAAGTTTAATTTCTGAATCTAAAGCAGTAGTCATTCCCACATGGCCAGTAGATTCAGATAATGAATTAAAAGAATCCCTTGGTACTTTATTTGCAGCACTAAAATCAAAACAATTTACAGCTGTCTATGATGCATTTGGTGGAAATGATGAACCAATAGATTCTTTAGCATATAAATTAAGAGAACTTGGTCAAAAAGAAGCTTTCTCTCCTTTAAGAGTTAAAAATATTCCAGATCCCATTGTTTATCAACAATTCGAAGAAGCTGGAACTGACCTGGGTCAATTGATCAATAAAAAGAAAAATATTGCCTCTATGAAGAGCCTTGATTCAAATTTAGATAAAGCTTTAGGTAGGTTAAGTGGAGGATTATATGTAGTTACAGCAAGCCAAGGAGAAGACTCAACATTTAGACAAAGTGCGATGGTAGCAAGTTGGGTTAGTCAAGCAAGTTTTTCTCCACCAGGTATTACAGTTGCAGTAGCAAAAGATAGAGCTATTGAATCATATATGCAAGTTGGCAAAGGATTTGTTGTTAATATCTTGAGAGAAGATAACTATCAAAAAATGTTCAGGCATTTTTTAAAAAGATTTGCTCCTGGAGCTGATAGATTTGCAGATGTAGATATAATTAGCAACATCGCAGAAGGTGGACCAGTCCTCTCAGATTCACTCGCCTTTTTAGATTGTAAAGTGAGCTCCAGATTAGAAACTCCAGATCATTGGATAATTTACGGAATTGTCGAAAATGGTAATGTCTCCGATTTATCATGCAAAACAGCAGTTCATCACAGGAAAGTTGCTAATCACTATTAGAAAATAATTTTAAAAAAATGAGTGAAATTAATACAACCTTATCATTAAATAATCAAAACTTAGCACAATTTGAAATTACCGAAAATTTTACTTGTATCCGATTCTTAGACCACAATAAAGAAAGATTTGAACTAGAATTCAATCTAGAAAAAGGAACTTCTTTCAATACTTTTTTAATAATAAATAATGAAGATCTTTTTATTATTTATCCACCTGAAAAGCAATATTTAAATTCACTTAATGAGATAATATCTAACTTTTTTAATCAAAATAAATTAAAAAAAATTAACGTCATATCTGGACATATTAATCCCCAAATTATTGAAACTATCAAAAATATAAGTACCCAATTTCAAAACACTACTATTACTTGCTCTAATCCAGGTTATAAACTAATTAGCGAACTTTGGAATCAAAGAAATCCTACCTTAGAAAACTTTGTTGAAATTCAATTACCTGAAATAAACATAATCAAAAAAGAACTTAATTTAAAATTAGATAACTTTTCACTAGAGTTGATTCCTATCCCAACAGCACGTTGGCCTGGGAGTTTGATAATTTATGAACATAGTCAAGAAATACTTCTAAGTGAAAAAATTTTCTCGGCTCACATTACATCTGAAGATTGGTCCGAAACAAATCGAGTTAGTACAGAAATTGATAGGAAACATTTTTATGATTGTTTAATGGCACCTATGTCTAATCAAGTAGTATCAATAACTGAAAAAATTGCAGATTACGATATTAAAACTATTGCGCCGTTACACGGTCCCGCGATCGAATATAGCTTAAAGAGCTTTTTAAATGACTACATTAGATGGGGCGAAAATCTCTCAACAAATAATCCTAAAATCGCTCTGATATATGCAAGTGCATATGGAAATACCGCCTCAATAGGTGATGCATTAGCTAAAGGTATAAATAGAACTTCAGTAGAAGTTGAAAGTATTAATTGTGAATTTACATCAAATGATGCACTTATAAAATCTATCCAAAATGCTGATGGATATTTAATCGGATCTCCGACACTAGGAGGTCATGCCCCAACTCCAATAGTAAGTGCACTAGGAACATTATTATCAGAGGGTAATAGGGATAAACCAGTAGGAATTTTTGGTAGTTTTGGTTGGAGTGGCGAAGCAATAGATTTACTTGAATCAAAATTGAAGGATGGTGGCTTCAAATTTAGTTTTGATCCTATAAGAATTAAATTCAGTCCAAATAAACCAAAGATTAAAGAGTTAGAAGAAATAGGAACTCACTTTGGAAGAAAAATTATAAAAAAGGCTAAGAAAAAACCCAGAAAATCAGATACAGGAATGATTACGAGTAAAACGGATCCAAAGCTACAGGCTCTTGGAAGAGTAATTGGCTCACTTTGTGTTCTGACTGCATCTAAAGGAAAAGATGAGAATAATATTAAAGGGGCTATGCTTGCATCTTGGGTTAGTCAAGCAAGTTTTTCTCCTCCGGGATTAAGTATTGCAGTTGCAAAAGATAGATCGGTAGAATCTCTCCTTCAAATTGGAGATTCATTTGCATTAAATATTTTAAGTGAAAACAATTTTAAAGAACCGTTAAAAAGATTCACAAAACCCTTTGCACCAGGAGAAGATAGATTCGAAGGTTTAAATATTGACTTAACTCCTAATGAACAGATAATCATTCCTGAATCCTTAGCATGGTTAGATGCTTCTGTAAAAGAGAGAATGGAATGTGGAGATCATTGGGTGATATATGCCGAAGTATTAAACGGTAATATATTAAAATCCGATAGTCTAACAGCAGTGCATCACCGCAAGACCGGCGCTAACTATTAAATTTATTTATCTAATTTATGTCTAAATCAAAAGAACTAATAATTATTACAGCTAGTTGTGGGAAGAATCTAGAACTTGCAGAAAAATTTCTTGAGAAAAGTAACGAACTTAATATAAATTCTCAGATTTTAGATCTTACCACTCTTGATATCCCACTATATAATCCACGAATTCACAGCACAGAAGAGATTCCAAGTGAAATAAAAGAATTAAAGAAAATGCTTTTCACAATAGAAAAGTGGGTCATTTGCGCTCCTGAATATAACGGATCTATACCTCCTATTCTCTCAAACTTCATAGCATGGCTCTCTATTTCTGGGGATGACTTCAGAAATTTGTTTAATGGTCAGCCTATTGCAATTGCAACATTTTCTGGTGGGATAGGATTAGAACTGCTTACTTCATTACGCATTCAATTAGTTCATTTAGGAAGCCAGGTATTAGGGAGACAACTTTTATCCTCATATAGTAAACCGATAGATACCAAAACTATCGAAGATATTATTAAAAGACTTTTACAGATGAAGAAATTAAAAACGTAAGCTTTTAAAAACTATCAATTAATATCATTTTTTCTCATTCCAAGCTCTCAAAATTTCTTTAGCCATAGGAAGTGCATGTACTGAACCCCCACCAGGTGTATTTTGTGCAAAGGCAACTATAAGTAACTCACTTTTTTCAGAAGGAGTAAAGCAAACAAACCAAGCATGATCTGAGCCGCCTTCACCATCCTCAGCAGTTCCAGTTTTCCCTGAAACAGGAGGTAAATTTGACACTCCATAATTAATTGATACTCCTGTGCCAGACTCAACTACTTTCCTAAGACCGCTTTTTATTAGCTGAATATGATTTGGATCGATATCGAGTTTAATACGTTTTTTATTTGAAAGATATTCTCTATCATTTTTAGCTAAATGAGGAGTAACTAGATAACCCCCATTTGCGATTACAGCATATGCTCTAGCTATTTGAATAGGAGTAACTTGAACAACAAATTGTCCAATAGACATACTTGCGATATCTTCTGGAAGCCATGGAGTTTGCCCTGGTTCTCCCCATCCTCTACCTTCGTTAGCCCATTCACTACTAGCTACTAATCCTATATTTTCTTGTTCAGAAATTTCAATCCCAGATAAAGAATTAAAACCTAGCTTTCTTGATACCTCATTAATTTTATCAACTCCTACTCCATATCCGACTTGATAAAAGAATGTATTGCTTGAGACTCTTAAAGCATCTTCATATCCTATTAATCCAAAACCTAAATCATTATGCTCCCTAAAACATTGACTTCCATAAGTGATACATGGTTTCGTATCTAGTATGGTATCGCTAGGAAATTTTCCACTTTCTAATCCAGCCAAAGCCGTCACAATTTTCCAAACACTTCCTGGATCATAAGCATTCAATGCCCTATTAAAAAGAGGTTTTTCGGGCGAATTAAATAATTTATTATATTCCTTTTCAGGCTTAAATTCCTTAGAGAAAAAATTTAAATCAAATGTAGGTTTACTGGCCATTGCTCTAATTGCGCCATCTCTTGGATCCATGACTATTATCGCTCCAGCTTTTTTGTCTTTAAGTACTTCCTCAGCAACTAGTTGCAAATTTATATCAATAGTAAGTTCAATATCATTTCCTTGAGTTGAGGGTTTTATACCCAAAGACCTTTGGAATTTTCCTAAAGAATTAACTTCAACCATCTCTCCACCCCACTCACCTCTTATAGTGTCTTCATATACATATTCAATCCCAGTGCGTCCTATTAAGTCATTTAATTTATAACCCTTATTGTATAAAAATTTAAATTCTGAATCAGTGATTGGTTGGGTATACCCGATTACGTGTGCGGCAACTGATTTATAAGGATAATTTCTAATTAATTTCGTAGCAATTTCAAAACTATCTAAATTATCTTCATTTTCCTTAAATTTTATTAATTGATCGACATTTAAATCATCAATAATAGTTAATGAAAGTTTTTGATTTTTTAAACCATCAAAATATTTTTTTTGAATCACATTAATATCAAGATCGAACAAACCCGAGATATTTGATTTTTGTTTTTCCCAAGTAATTTCTTTTACAGATTGAGGTTTTAATATTAAAGAATACTTAACTCTACTATCAGCCAGAACATAACCGTTTTTATCGAGTATTCTCCCTCTGATTGGTTGAGATGAGATAAGTCTGATCCTATTTTCGTCAGACATCTTTTTAAAGGAATCATAATTAAATAGTTGTAAAAAAATTAGCCGCAATAAGATCAGTAAAAATAAAATTGAAGAAACAGAAGTTAGAATTAGAGGCTGTCTCTTTGATGTATTAGGTATTTTATTAGATCTAAATTTATTCAAGAATTCAATTTATCGAAATATTTTTTTTCTAGTAGTAAAATAGTTGATCTTATTTGTTTAAGTCTATTGATTAAATTATCATAATTATGTTCATCAACATTCAAATTAAAATCATCTTCTTCGATTCTATTTGAATTTAAATTTTCATTCATGAATTTATATTTTTGAGATCTATTTTGCATTAAAATAATTTTAGTTAAAAAAATTTATTTTTTCAAAATAATATTAAGAGTAAGACTAAATAAATCAAGAAAATTAATTTAGCTGATTTAAGTTTTCTTCAAAATAAGGATTACAACTATTTTTAGATATTCCCAATGACCAACCAATAAAAGACGAAATAAACATCGCAACAATTATTGGCAATAATGCTTTTTGAGTATTTTCAAGACTAAACCACTCCCTCCAAGTATTAAAAAATCTCTCTCTTTGAAACTTTCTTTTTTCATTATTTAATAATCTTGCTTTTTTCGCAAAAGATTTTGTAACCCACTTTTCAAAAGGTATCTTTTTCGTAATAGCCATTTTTCTCTCAACTTCCAATAGTTGTCCTGCTGTCAGGTAAGGATGAAAAGTACTTACTAACTCAAGGGTTTTTAAAAACATTTCAACACTTGCATCTTTTATACGCTTTTGCTCGTCACTCAAATCAGACCAATCTAACTCAGGATAAAAACGATGCCTATTTGGATGAATTTGATCCTCTGACATTTGACCAGGTTCTCGCAACCATCTATTAGTATTTTCATCAAATCTTCTCCAATATAAAAAAGGATTAATAAAAATGGTTTTACCAGATATTTTTACTACATCTTGCTGGAGATGATTAGTTAGCTTTCTTTCAGGTTTCTTCGATTTTATCAAAAGTTCAAATTAATCAACTAATTCAAGATTATCTTTTATTCAACAATTTTCCAGAAATATCTTAAAATTTTCTACAAAGTTTTAAGTTATCGATAACACCCAACGCCTTTTTAAATAATTACAGTATTCACAATTTAATGAAGGTTTAGGAAAAATATCTGACCTTAATAAATTTACAGTATCAATTATCTTGGATTCTACCCATGATGTAGAACAATTTAATCTAATTAGATGTACATCAAAATTTAATTGATAATTAAAAAGCTCTTCATTTTTCTTTCCATTAAAATATAAAAGATAAGCTTCATTAGCAACCTGAAAACCATTTTTTCTAAATAGCCACTGATACATTTCCAATTGCCTTTTATAAGCTTTTGCATATTCATATTTATTAAAAGTTTCAGCCCAATCAAAATTATTTCTAGATGTTGCCTTTACATCAACGATAATAAGATCACCATTTTTTTTCTGCCAAATATCATCAACAGCACCACCGAAATCATAATTATGTTCAATTGATTTATATCTGATTCCTTTAAAATTACTCCTCCAACGTTCTAAATCATTATGTTTGAAAGGCACAGCATCAATACCGTATTCATTAAATAAAGGATGTGGTTGCTGAATTCTTCTATAGTAATCAAACTCATTTTTACATAAAGTATCTACAGCTATATTTAAAGTAAATGGTAATGAAGGAGGTTTAATTTGATACTTCTTCTCAAGGACACAACATCTCGGACAACTTAAATATTTCTCAACAGTAGATCTACTGAGTTTAATAATTTCTGTCATAATTTGTTGAATCTAATAAATTTTTTCCATAAATTAAAATACTTAAATTTTCTAAATTGAATAGATAAATTCAGTTAATAGTTGCAACACACGGAAAATAAA
>QCLY01000007.1 GCA_003214195.1 Prochlorococcus sp. AG-418-G23 | reverse complement strand
TTATTGGATGATATGAATAAAAAAGAAACAAGGAATCCAAAAGTAAATAAAAACCAAAATTATGAAGCTAACAAAATGAATAAAACCGAAACTTATAAGAATAAAAAAGATAAGGATCTTCCATGGTGGGTGGAATTACTTTTTGTTCAAATTGGATTACCAGATAAACTTCTAATAAAAATACTAAACGCAAAGAAGAAATCTAACGAATTAATTAAAAATGAAAAAAAATCCTTAATAATATTTTTGTTCGCAATTACTACATTTGCATATTTTTATCCCGTTATTAACCTTGCAAAAAATAAATTAGAATGTGAAATAAATGCTAGAAATTATATTACTAAAAATAAAAATATAATATCAATTAATAAAAGTGAGTTAAAAATGTTATCAACAAATTTTTGTTATGGTGGTAGAGAAATCTATGAAATTGAAAATTTAAAAAATTAAAGTAGTATTACCATGACTGATATAAAACAAAAGAAAGAGAACGTGAAAGTGCATCTAAAAGATTTAAGACAAAATTTAAAAAAAATGCATTTAGCAGTTACTGAAGAATTAATATTACCCGAGCCCAATGAAGTTAGAAGAATAATGGATAAGATGGATCAACTTTTAAAATTAATAGAGTCAAAATAAACTACAATCCAAAGAAATTGAAATTAACATAATATTGAAATGAAACGATTAAAAAGATTATCACAGATGTTTTTGATTGTAATTTTGTTAACTTCTTGTAAAACATTAAATAATAAAGATAACTTAATTAATCAGGAAGAAAATATTAATGAAAAAAATAATATAGAAAAGAAAAGAATGGAAATTAAGTTTTCCTGTGGAGACGAAGGGATTACAGAATACCTAGATGATGGATGGATTATTTTAAAAGAAGATTCTCAAGAGAAAATTTGTACTTGGAAATCTTTTCCTGCTACTAAAGATTGCAATATGGAAAAAGATAAAGGATGTAAAATTACAAAGCCAGATAAAATTGGAGAAGAGAAAATTTATTTATTAGAAAAATAAATCATATGGATAATCCAAATTTAGAAAAAACAATGAATACGATTTATAAGAAATTAAAAAATTATAATTCTAGAGAAATTTTTCTTGAAAAAGAAAATTTAAAGAAATTTATTTATTCACTCTTTGACGATAACAAAATTTAAGGGAAATTTAATGAGATTGAGTATAATAAGCCTATCATCGGAAAAGTTAATGAATAATTTATCTTCTTTAACCATTATCTTAATAATTACATTTGTTATGAGTCTTTATTTTTTATTTAAAATTACTTCGAGTACAAAAAATTAAAAAAGGTTTTTAATTTTTATTAAATTATAGGGTCTTCCCTAAGTAATAAAACACTATGTCTATTTAGGCCATCATTGATCCATTCTTTATACTCATCAAAAACACACTGTTTATCACAATCATTTAGTAAATTAATTCTATTTTTTGCATTTTCTAAAGCAACTTTAATACAGAATTCATAATCTTTAGAATTTTCGTTCATATGTTTTTTTTTTAATTTTAGAAAGAATAAATTGTTATTATGTAATAGAAATAACAATTATAGATTTTCATTTAACAAGAGTATCAAGCAATACTGAAAGATTGATTATATATTTGTAATACTATTGTTTTTAAAGTTACTATGGCATACGAAGCAGGAAGCAAAGAATGTAGACATTTGGTTGAGGCAAAAGAAAGTCTTTTATCAGCAATGGATTCCTTGAGTAACATCAATTCGACTGATCTATTACAAATTCAAATTAAAGAAATTTACAACAAATTAGAACAAATGCACGATAATCGCAAAAAAATAGAATCTGCCACTAATTATTTATGATTTATTTAAACTAATTAAAATTTACCGAACTGTTTTTTTATCTTATTTGTTCTTTTTTCGGATAATAACTCTAGTAATGCATCGAGTTGGGCATGTACTTCCTTTGCTTCGCTTAAATCTGGCAGTAAGTCATCCTTAATAAGCATTTGATGCATTTCTCTAAGTTCTAACCTTATATACCTAAGGTGAGAACTTACTTCCTCTCTCTTAGTCGCACTCATATTTGATTTTATTAATTCAATTATACAATATTATGTTTTATTGATCCCAGAATATATTTTACTGAGCAATTAAAATACGAGAGATTTAAGGATTAATCAAAGCCTTTAAAATTTGTAATGTAGTAAAATATTTATATGAAAAAGAAAAACCCTAAAAAGATTAAAGCTAAGTTAAAGAATAAGAATCAAGAATTAGGTCAAACAAAAAATTCTGCAAAATTAGTTCTTTTTATATTCGGCCTAGGTCCAATAATAGGGATAACAATATTTTTATACAGCAAGGGTTTTTTTAATTCCGCAAATATGTAAAACTATATTATTAAAATTAAAAAAACAAAAAAATAAAGAATATTTACTGAAATTTTTTCAATGAGAAAATCCTAAATTCAGCTATTTTTTTTGCATTTTCTGGATTGGAGACTAAAAAAGGGTGATCAGATAAGAGTTCAAATACTTTATCTATCTTTAATCGTAAGTCCTCACAATCAATATTTTCCCATTCCTCATCAAATGACATGGCAAAACTATCAGCATTATCATAAAGTCTATCTTTCATATGAATAAGAATTTTAAATTAAAAATTTCCAAACAAGCTCCTTAATTGTAAACCGACAAAGAACACTCAACTATCCTAATCAGTAATTAGGAAATAACTTTCCATAAAGCTTATTTAAAATTATATTTTTCTGCATTACCTGGCTTTTGATTTGGTACTAAAGTAAAATTTCATCATATTTGACAGAAGTGTTACAATAATGACATATATAGAATTTCATGGAAAACAAGGTTAAAAGGATAGGATACCTTCCCAGAAAAAGGGTACTTGAAATTATCGATGAAATATCCAAAAACGAATCTGTAAGTAGATCTAAAGTTGTTGGGATATTAGTTGAAGAAGCCTTAGGCGCAAGAGGTATTGCTAATTTTGGATATAGTAATAATAGCAAATCAAATTTATACAAATCGAATAATTACAACAACATTCAAAATGCAAATATGCAAGTTGAAGATGCTGAAGATGAATTTGTTGATGATAGTGGTTATACAGTTTCTTCTCACAAAAAACTAGATAGATCAATATCCTCAGCAGATATTGAATTAGCAAATAAAATTAATATTCTTAAAGAATCAGGATTAATATAATTTAAATTTAGTATTTATCTAGATAATTTATGCATAACATTGAAACATTGTTTATTCTTAGTCAAGAATATTCTTTTTACATAATTTAGAATATTGAATCCTTTCCCAATATTAATTTTTTAATTAAAAAGATGAAAGATATTAATTGTCCCTCATGCGGCAAAACTTTCCGAATTGATCCTAGTAGCTTTGAAGAAATACTTCTAGAAATAAAAGACGAAGAATTTAATAAACAAATAAAAGAAAGACTTTTATTAGCTGAAGAAGATAATAAAAAATCTTTGGAAATTTTAAAGAGAGAATTTAAAGTACAGTTAATAGAGCAAGCCCGTATTAAAGAAAACGAAATCAAAACCCTTGAATCAAAACTAAATATCGCCGATGAACAAAAAATAAATGCTCTTAATGATATAAGAAATCAAGCAACTAATAAAATTAATTCACTTAATAATGAATTAAATAAATTAAAGGACGAAATTAAAAACCAGTCTTTAATTTCAGAATTGTCTTTAAAAAATAAAATCAATGAAGCTGTTACTAATTTAGAGAAGGAGAACTCTTCATTAACTAATTCCATTGAAAAAATGAAACTTGAACAATCAATAAATGAAAAATTAATTGAAGAAAAGTATAAAAGCAAAATTAGTGAGAGGGACCTTACTATACAAGAGCTTCGGGAAATGAAATCTAGACTATCTACAAAGATGGTTGGCGAAACTTTAGAAATCCATTGCGAAACCCAATTCAATCTGAATCGCGCTTCTGCTTTTAAAAACTCATATTTTGAAAAAGATAATGACATCACCTCAGGTAGTAAAGGTGACTACATATTTAGAGAATATGATAATAATAAAACTGAAATAGTTTCAATAATGTTTGAAATGAAGAACCAAACTTTAAGTGGAAATCATAAAAGAAAAAACGAAGATTTTCTAAAAGAATTAGATAAAGATAGAAGACAAAAATCTTGTGAGTACGCTGTACTAGTGTCGCTACTTGAGCCAGAAAGTGAATTATATAACGCTGGCATAGTAGATGTTTCTCATAAATTTCCAAAGATGTATGTGATAAGACCACAATTCTTTTTGCCAATTATCTCTTTACTAAGAAATGCATCTATGGAAACTTTAAAATACAAATCACAAATTGATTTAATGAAAAGAGAAAACTATGACATTACTAATTTTGAAAATACTCTTGAGCAATTTAAGAATGCAGTTGGTAAGAATGTATCACTAGCCCAAGATAGATTTAATGATGCAATTTCAGAAATTGATAAATCAATAGTGCATTTACAAAAAACTAAGGAAGCTTTAATTCTCTCAAAAAAACACCTATTATCAGCTGATAGTAAATCTCAAGATCTAACAGTAAAGAAATTAACTAGAAATAACCCTACAATGGAAAAAAAGTTCAATGATTTAAATAATTGCGAGGATGAAGTAGCCTGAATTAACAAAAATAGGAATTAATATTCGTTAAAAATACAAAAAATTTCTAATTTAAAAATATATTATAAATAGTAAATTCTAAAGTCCTTGAGATAATGTCTATCAACACTCCAATTTTCACTATTGCAAAAGATCTTAACGTTGAAAGTAATAGAATACTATTAGCTTGCAAGAAACTTGGAATTAACGCAAAAGGCGCAACAAAAAGATTGAATCAGGAAGAATTAGAAAAAATTAAACATTATTTTGAAACTGGCAAAAATGCATCAGATGAAATAGTCAATCTTAATAAAAATTCAGTCAAAGAAAAAAGCAGTTCAAGGAGAATTGTAGAAAAAGTAAAGATAAACTATTTTTCAAACAGACTTATTCGCAAATCTTAAATAAAAATTATTTTTCTAATTCCTTAGAAGAAAAAAACCACGAAAGAAAAAGATAATAATTTAACATAAGTAAAAATACTTAAAATGAGCTTAGGTAAAATTTTAATTTCCTTAGAAAATTCCTGGAAAAGAGAGGAAATCCTCTTAAAAATAAAGAATGGTTTTGGTACAGATTTGATAGTTAATGAATTTCTTGCAAAAAACGACATGCAAATTAAAGAATTAAATTCTTTATTAAGACCAGAAGATATTGATTTATTAAATAATGTAGAAAAACTCTCAAGTTGCGAATCTAAATTAATAAATAAGATTAAAAATTTAAATTACTTAGAAAATATTGAAAATCATCACATAATGAATAAGAAAAAGATTTTGCCATCTAAGAAAGTTTCTATTAACAAAATCAGTTCATTCATGATTAATTGGAGTAACAAATTTGTAGTTATAGCTTTACTAACTATCTCAGCGATAGCTTTATCAAAACAAGCATGGGCATAATTAGCTAAATTAGCTTTATTACAAGAGATATATCTTTGGAAACAAAAGAAGAAGATTTAATTAGATACAGAGATGGAAGCCTTTATTGTGAGCTTGCTGATATTTGGATTGATCCAAGTAAGCCTGTAAAGAGAGCATTGATAACCCATGCTCATTTTGATCACTTCACATTTGGCTGCGAAGAATACATTTCTACTAACGAGACTGCAATACTACTTAAAAAAAGAGTTGGAGAAGATATCAATATTAAGAGTTTTGATTATGGAAAAGAATTCAAAATAAATGGTATAAATATTTCTTTTCATCCTTCAGGTCATATACTTGGATCTAGCCAAATAAAATTTATTTTTGCTGAAGAAAAATGGCTAATTTCAGGGGACTTTAAGCTTCAAAGAGATGAGACTTGCAAACAATATGAAATAGTAAAAACTGATTATTTAATAAGCGAATGTACTTTTGGTTTACCAATATTTAAGTGGGATCAGACTAATAAAATAGCAAATGATATTACAAAATGGATAACTAATTCGCCAGAAAAAACATCTTTACTTTTCTGCTATTCACTTGGAAAAGCTCAGAGACTATTAAACGAGTTAAGTCAAACAAATTTTAAAGGTAATATTTATTCCCATGGAAGTATTTATAAAATGAATAATTGTTATAAAGAACTTGGAATTGATATTAGAGATACTATAGAACTTGAAAATAAAAAAGAAATTGATGTTCTTAAAGGAAATCTTATATTATTACCTCCATCACTAAGTAAGGGCTATTATCTAAAAAATTTTAAAAATATTCAAACAGCTTTTGCAAGTGGATGGATGTCAATAAGAGCTCTTAGAAAAAGATCAGGATATGATAAAGGATTTGCAATTTCTGATCATGCAGATTGGGATGGGATTCTGGAAATAGTAAAAAAGTCTGAAGCAAAAAATGTATTTTTTCATCATGGAGATAGTGAAGCATTAAGTAAATATTTAAGTGAGAAGGAAATAATAAATGTTCTTTCCTTTGGGGAGAAAATATGAGTTTAAAAAAGTTTTCAGAATTATTTTTAGATCTAGATTCAAGTAACAGTACAAACAATAAAATTGAAATTTTAAAGAGGTATTTTTTATCAAATGAACCGATAGATAATTCATGGGCAATATATTTACTAACTGGGAAAAATAATAAGAGATTTGTTAATGGAAGGTACTTAAGGAGTCTTTTTTCTCAAATTTATGGATACCCTCAATGGTTAATTGACCAATGTTATTTAAAAGTTGGTGATTCAGCTGAGTTAATCACTTTATTACTTAAAAATATAAATACTTCCAAAAATAAAAAAATATCGAATATAAATCTCGATGAAATATTAAGTAAAATAGTTCCTGAATTATCAGAACTAAATGAATACGAAAAAAATTTAGAAATTAAAAGAATTTGGGAAACATTGCCTGAAGATAACCATCTGATTTTTAATAAAATATTAACTGGAACTTTTAGAGTAGGAGTCTCTATCGGATTAATAACAAAATCAATAGCACAACTAATTAATATTGATGAAGAGATAATTTCTCATAGGTTAATGGGGAATTTCGAACCTTCAATTGATTCATATACATTTTTAATTAACAAGAATATAAATCTTGAAGAGTTAAATTCCAAACCATTTCCATTTCTTCTAGCAAATTCCTTTGAAGATAAAATATTCAAACATCCGATAAATGATTTTCAATTTGAATGGAAATATGATGGTATCAGAATTCAATTAATTAAAAGATCAGGGAATATTTCGTTATGGACAAGAGGACAGGAATTGGTAAATGAAACTTACCCAGAATTAGTAGAAAAAATGTCATGTATTAAAGATGATTTTGTTCTTGACGGGGAATTATTAGTTTGGAATTATAAACAACAAATTCCCTTTGATTTTTCTTTTCTACAAAAAAGAATAAATAGAAAATCTCCTACTAGATCAATCCAAATAAAATATCCAATTATTTTTATTGTTTATGATCTTTTAGAGATTAATGGGAAAGATATAAGAGAAATTAAATTAGAAAATAGAAGAATTGAGTTAGAAAAATATTTTTCAAAATGGCAAAATAAAAGTGAGCATAATAGCTTTGATATTTTCAAAATATGCGACTTAATCTATCCTAAAGATTGGTCTGAGGCTTTAACTTATAAAGAAAAATCTCGAGAAAATAATACTGAAGGGTTAATAATTAAAAATAAAAAGTCTCAATACACCTCTGGAAGGAAAAAAGGTATTTGGTGGAAATATAAAGTTGACCCTATGCAACTGGATGCTGTTCTAATTTACGCAAAAGGGGGGAGCGGTAGAAGAGCTGGTCTTTATACAGATTATAGTTTTGCTTTATGGAAAGACCAAGAATTAGTTAAATTTGCGTCTGCATATTCTGGCCTGACTAATATTGAGATTAAAGAACTAGATAAATGGATAAGAAAAAATACAATACAAAAATTTGGTCCAGTTCGATCATTGAAACCAGAAATGGTATTCGAAATATCTTTTGAGAAAATACAAATTTCAAAACGTCATAAATCAGGTATCGCAGTAAGATTTCCAAGAATAACAAAGTGGAGAAAAGATAAAAAAATTAAAGATGCAGATACCATTGAAAATGCTTATGAAATGATGCAAAAAATATCATGAAAAATATCATGAAAAATATTATGCAAAATAGTAACCAAAATAATTCAATTTCTAAAATTAAAAAGTTTTTCTTCAAAAATGGATGGGAGCCATTACATTACCAGATCGAATCATGGCAAGCATTTTTAAAAGGGGAAAATGGAATAATACAAGTCCCTACTGGATGCGGCAAAACTTATGCTGCATTAATGGGACCTTTATCACAAATAGAAGATCCCAAAAACAATAAAAGTGTGAATATATTATTAATAACTCCTTTAAAAGCATTAAGTAGAGATCTAAAAAATTCAATACAATTAGCAGCTTTACATTTTAATAAAGAAATCACTGTTGAAATCAGGAGTGGGGATACCTCCTCATATGAAAAGAAAAAGCAATTAGCTAAACCACCTAATATTCTTATCACCACTCCAGAGTCTTTATCTCTTTTACTCTCTAATAAAGAATCTAATAATCTGTTTAAGGATTTGTCATCAATAATTATTGATGAATGGCATGAATTAATGGGTAGTAAAAGAGGTAACCAGTGCGAATTATCCTTAAGTTGGCTAAGAGGTAATAAAAAAAATTTACAAATTTGGGCAATGTCTGCAACTATAGGAAATATTGAAGAAGCAGCAAGGGCAATAGTTGGCATGGAAGATATTAAGCCCAAAATAATAAGTACAAATATACAAAAAGAGATCGAAATTATTAGTGTTTTACCGGAGGAGGAAACGACCTTCCCATGGAGTGGGCATCTAGGAATTAGAAGTCATACTTCACTTTTAAAAATCCTTGATAAAAATAAAAGTACCTTATTATTTACTAATACAAGGAATCAATCTGAAAGATGGTATCAATGTCTTAAATTTTTCCTCCCAGAAATGGAAGATAAAATCGCACTACATCACGGCTCCATTGATAAAGAAGATAGAAAAAGAGTTGAAGAAGGGGTTAAAGACGGATTAATTAAATGGGTAGTATGCACTAGCTCATTAGATTTAGGCGTTGACTTCCAACCTGTAGATCAAATAGTTCAAATTGGTAGTGCAAAGAATTTAGCTAGACTTATACAAAGAGCAGGACGAAGTGCTCATAGACCAGGAGGAAAATCAAAGATAATTTTCATGCCTACTAATTCTTTGGAGTTACTTGAGATTAGTGCAATGAGAAGAATAATAAAAAGTGGTATATCTGAAGAAATTAGGCTTCCTGAATTATCTTATGATGTACTTCTTCAACATCTATTAAGTTTGGCATGCGGAAATGGCTTCGATCCGAAAATTGAAAAAGAAAGAATTAAAAATTGCTGGAGTTATAGAAACTTAAAAGATCAAGATTGGAATTGGTGTCTTGACTTCTTAGAGTATGGAGGAAAATGTCTCAAGGCATACCCAAAATATAAAAAGATAGTTAAAGAAGAATCACAAAATTACAATGAAAATTTTAAATATTTTGTAAAAGACAAATCTTTAATAAGAATGCATAAGTTCAATATTGGGACAATTACAAGTGATAAATTTGTGACTGTTAAATATATGAAAGGTAAATCCTTAGGTAATTTAGAAGAGAATTTTGCATCAAAATTAAACCCTGGAGATTCCTTTTACTTTGCCGGTAAAATGCTTCAATTTGTAAGAATCAGAGATATGATTTTGTATGTTAAAAAATCGAAAAAGAAGAGTTCTCTAATTCCTGCATGGGTTGGAGGTCAAATGGCAATTTCTGATCTACTTTGTGAAAGTTTGAGAAAAGAAATAGATATATGCAATGAATTAGAAAATTATAATTATATAAATCCTGAACTTAATTCATTACGCCCAATATTGAAGAAACAAAAGGTTCTTTCAAATATTCCAAAGAAAGATGAATTCCTTATAGAAATATATAAAACCAAGGATTTATCAAATCTTTTTGTTTTTACACTTGACGGCAAATTTGTAAATGAAGGAATCGCATTTCTATGGGCTTTAAGATTTGCAAAATTAAGACAATCTACATTTAGTATTACTGCTAATGATTTTGGATTCAGCTTAGCCACCTCTGAAGATTATGATTTTTCCATAATAAAAAAAGAAGCTGATTTCTTTTTGGATAACAAAAACTTAGAAGAAGATCTTGAAAATGCAATTAATTTTTCAGAATTAACAAGGCGAAGATTTAAAAATATTGCCCAAATAAGTGGACTATTAAATCAAAATAATCCAACTAAAACAAAAACTTCTTCTCAGCTACAAATAAGTTCAAGTCTTTTCTACGATGTCTTTACTAAATATGAAGAAGGCCATCTTTTGATAAAACAATCGCACCGAGAAGTAAAAGAATATCAATTAGAAAATAAAAGAATATCTAGCTCATTAGAAAGATTAAAAAATTTAAAAATGCTTCTAAACGAGATAAAAACTCCAACTCCTTTTGCTTTTCCTTTATTAGTAGAGAGACTTAAAAATACTTTAAGCAATGAACCAATAGAGAAAAGAGTAGAAAAACTTATTAAAAAATATAGTGATTAATGAAAATAAGTTCTTTTAAATTTTATTGGGAAGATACATTATTAGAGATGCTTCCATCAAGAGCTTTATTTCTACCGAAAAAAAAAGAATTGTTAATATGCGATATTCATCTTGGGAAAGCAGAGTATTTTCAACAAAATGGTATACCTCTTACTAATAATTCAGATGAAGATAATTTTAAAAGAATAAAAAATATAGTTAAAAAATATAATCCTGAAAAGTTAGTAATTTTAGGAGATTTATTTCACAGTAAATATTCAATAGGTAAAACTCTTAAAAAAAAAGTTGAAAATCTTCCTAAACTACTAAAAACTGATGTTGAACTTGTTTTAGGAAATCATGATGTAGATTGCAATATAAGAAATATAGAGATCTTTGGTATTAAAAAATATAAAAATATTACTTTTAGCCATGAACCTCTTAATTTAAAAGACAATAAGATTTTAAATATTTGTGGACATTATCATCCAAAACTATATTTAAAAAACAATGGAGACAAATTATCTTTTCGCTGTTTTGCGATGGATATGAAAAAAAATATCTTATATTTACCTGCATTTGGAGATTTAACAGGTGGATACCCTTGCAAAAAATCATTTAAAAAATGGGCAATTATATCTGAAAAAGAAATTTTAGAAATATAGAATGTTTAGAATTTATTTTTCAAAAAATATCAAATTTTTGAATAATGTTTGTCAATTTATACTGAATACTCTCAATTAATCACACAATCAATTAATCTTGTAGGTATTGTTACTTATTTGAGAGGTAAAACAGTGGAAAATAAATTAATTTCTGCCCCTTTCGAAAACAAAGGATTCACGTTATAAAAAAAATAGACTCTTTTGTAGACATGAAAAAATTAATGACATTTATCTTTTATTCATTACTTTTTATTCCAATGATGCATGCTAATGAGAACTTTTCTGTGGAGATAGAGGCACTTAAACTTGTAATGGAGCAATATAAAGAAGAGACTGAATCAAAAAATATCCAAGTAGATGTAAACAATAAAAAACCGAGTTATTTGGCTCTTAAACAAGACGAATGCAATGCTACCGTTCAAGTTACAGAAAAAACAGGATTAGAGATCGTTAGCACCGAATCATTCGACGTTAATATCTGCAAGAAAGAAATATATAAAATAATTAACTAGATTTTTAAAAAATAATAAAACAAAACTCAAAGAATTATAAGAGGTCTTTTACTTAAAGAAGGTGAGACCTCGAGACCTAACAGAAAACTTTGGAACGGGTTCTGCATATTTAATTAATAACTACAAAAAAGTCCGAAGGATGTAATTAAATTTACAAAAAATAAAATATTTTTTTTCTAATATTTATTTCTTCTTAGATAAAGTTTGTGATTCTTCTCTAGACATCAAAGCTTCTATTTGAGCGAGAACTTTCTGAAGCTCATCTGTTTTTGTTAGAGATGCTTCTGCTACTTCTCTTAATTTTTCTAATTGTTCTTTAGTTTTATTCATAATAAATAAATTAGAAATGCACCATCTTATGAAATGGTTTTAATGAGGATTTTTTACTCCCACACAGATTCATGTTCTCTCCTTTTCTAATAAAGTCAAATAAAATTCTTATTAATGAGGTTTTATTAGGACTTCCAATTAATTCGTTGTATATTACTAAAATCATTAAATTAAGTGTGAATACTTTTAAATTATGAAGTAAATACAGGTAAGCCTATTGTGGCAGTTGTTATAAGAGCCCCTGCAAAAATTAAGAATGGAAGAAAGGGATAGTTTTTCAAAGATAACTTATTAGTTAGAGATAACTATATAGGTATTTATACTGTTTGTCTACCCCTACCTTTTTTATAAAAATTTTCCTCTTAAAAATAAATAATTAATATCAACCAAATTTGCCTGATATGTATTCTTGAGTAGTTTTTTCTTTTGGAGAGTCAAAGATTTTCTTTGTAGAATTAAATTCTGCGAGATATCCAACTTTTCCTCCATCACCATCTTCATATTCAATAGCATTAAAAAATGCAGTCATATCACTAACTCTAAGAGCCTGCTGCATATTATGAGTAACGATGATTATAGTGTAATTCTTCTTTAGTTCATGCATTGTCTCCTCTATTTTTAATGTAGAGATGGGATCTAATGCTGAGCATGGCTCATCCATGAGAATTATTTCAGGCTCAATTGCGATGGTTCGAGCAATACATAACCTTTGTTGTTGTCCACCAGATAAAGAGTAACCGCTATCATTTAATTTATCCTTACATTCGTCCCATAAAGCAGCTTTTCTAAGGGAATTTTCAACTAGTTCATCCATATCACCTGTAAAACCATTAATTCTTGCCCCAAATGCAATATTTTCGTAGATAGATTTAGGAAATGGATTAGGTTGTTGAAAGACCATTCCTATTCTTCTTCTTACTTCAACTGGATCTACTCTTTTATCGTAAATATTAGTTCCATCAAAGAGGACAGTGCCTTTTAACGAACAATTAGGAATTAAATCGTTCATCCTGTTTAAAGATCTTAGAACAGTTGATTTACCACAACCTGAAGGGCCAATAAGGGAGGTTATATTTCCTTTTTTAAAATTACAAAAAACATTTCTTACTGCTTCAAAAGTTCCATAGCTAATAGAGACATTCTCAAGAGATAAAATGATATTTTTTGGTGTTTTTTTATTAGTTTTGATCATTTATACTCTCTTAGTTTTCTCAGTAAAAGCGGCTAATATCCTTGAAAATATATTTACTGATAGTATCGACAAAACAAGAATAAAGGAAGCTGCCCAAGCTAATTTATTCTGTGCATCATAAGGTTCAAGAGCAAAATTATAAATAAGAACAGCTAAAGAACCCATTTCATAAAACAAGTCTCCAAAGCCTGTTATGTAGTAGTAAGAGAATAAAGCCGTAAATATCAAAGGTGCTGTTTCACCTGCAGCTCTTGCGATTCCAAGTACAACGCCAGTAGCAATAGACCTAAAGGCAGAGGGCAACGTAACTTTCAATATGGTTGTATACATACTTGCTCCAACACCTAGAGAGGCATATCTTAATTCGTTAGGAACTAACTTTAAACCCTCGTCAGTGGTCTTAATCACAGTAGGCAACATCAATATTGAAAGCGCCATACCTCCCGCCAAGCCACTATACATGCTTCCAAACAAAATTTTTGTAGAGACAATTAAGGCATAAATAAATACACCGGCAATAATTGAAGGGACTCCTGCTAAAACATTTACCCCGAATCTGATAAATCTTGAAAAAGCACCGCCTTTAGAATATTCCGCTAGATATATCCCCCCACCAACACCTACTGGTATCGCAATAATTGAAGCAATGGTAGTTATTATTAATGTCCCGATCAATGCAGGATTAATACCTCCTGCATCTAAATCATCTCCAGGTGGATTTGGTTCTAAAGAAAATAGATCAAGATTTATCTGAGATCCCCCTTTGATGAGGATATAAGTCACCAGAAAAATCAAAGGCAGTATTGCTATCAATGCACAGATTACTGATAAAGAAGTAAAGAATTTATCTCCTATATTTCTTGATAATCTTTTCTGGTAATAGAGTGAACTCATAATTATCTAATATTTGAGACTAAATTTCTTAACTAGCCATTGTGCAAAGATATTAACCACTAAAGATAGAATCATCAGTACAAAAGCTGCATAGAAAAGTGATGAAACCTGACTTCCATCAGCCTCACCAAACTGGTTTGCAAGCATTGAGGAAATGGTATATCCAGGAGATAAAAGAGACCAACTAAATGCATTAGAATTGCCAATAATCATTGTTACAGCCATTGTTTCTCCCATTGCCCTTCCTAAAGCCAATAAAACACCTGCCATAATTCCTGATAATGCTGCTGGCAAGATTACTGAAAATATTGTTTTCCATCTACTAGCTCCAATTCCATAGGCTGCATTTCTTAACTTTTTTGGAACCTGATTAAGCGAATCCCTTGCAATGGACGTCACTATTGGCAAAAGCATTACGACTAAAATTAATATTGCTAACAAGGAATTCCTACCTGTAGGTTCTGTACTAAATAAAGGTATCCAACCAAAGAAATTATGTAAAAAGACAAAAAAGGCTCTAAAAAAAGGTTCCATAACAAATATTGCCCAAAGTCCCAATACAACTGATGGAATAGCTGCTAATAATTCAACAAATGAACCTATTATTTCTCTAAAAACTTTCGGCACAAAGTCTTCGGTAATAAATATTGCAGTACCAACTCCCAAAGGGATAGTTATTAATAACGAAAGAAATGAAGTTACCAATGTGCCATATATTGCAGTAAAAGCTCCGTATTCATCTTTTACTGGATTCCATTCAGAGGTTACGAGAAACTTCAAGCCATACCTTGAAAAGGATTCGAATGACTGAAAAAAGACTACTAAAATAATTCCTAAAAGTATAATTGCTACAAAACTAGACAAGACTAGAGCAGTATTCTTGAAGATAATATCAATATTTTTTTCGATACCGAATCTTTTACGATTCTTGAAAAGAGTTAATTTCTCTTCCATTAAAAAAAGAATATCACTATAAATCTACTACTAAATGTTGTAAAAGACTTTAAGAGGGGTTAAAGGTATAAGAAAGTCATGAAAAGTAAACATCCTTAAACTTAATTTCTTCAAAAATTTATTCTTTAACTTTACTTAACCATAGGTGAATATTATTAGCTGAATAGAAACTGAGGGGATGTTTAATTACAGGGAATTCATCGCTCAAATCAAATATAAAAAAGTAATATCTTCCCCTATATATTTTATTCCTGTTTTGCTTCTATCCATAATGATTATTATTGAAGGTCTTCACATCTTTAATCACAAACAAAATTGC
The DNA here is from genome assembly GCA_003214195.1 of Prochlorococcus sp. AG-418-G23. GTDB lineage: Bacteria > Cyanobacteriota > Cyanobacteriia > PCC-6307 > Cyanobiaceae > Prochlorococcus_A. The sequence continues at coordinate 32,262 of QCLY01000007.1, read as the reverse complement.
AAAACTAAAGCTGAGTGGATGGAACAATCAGGAATGACTTATGACAGGGAATCAGAAGTTAATTAATAAAATCTAAAATATAATTTATTCGCAGCAACGTTTTCTATTTGAGCAATTATCTATCAAAGAGAATATCCATTCCTTGATCAATAAGAGAGATTCTTTATTTAGGCTGTAGTACACCCATCTACCTTCTTGTCGGTCTGAGATAAGACCAGCTTCCTTCAATATTTTTATGTGATATGAAATTCTTGATTGAGATAAATTAGTTAATTTCATAATATCGCAAACACAAACTTCTCCATCAATCATTAGTTCAATTATTTCTAGCCTAAAAGGATCAGAAAATGAAACCATCAACTTAGATATATTTTCTTTTTTTATTTTGCCACTCTCTTTTAACAATTTTAAAGTAATTAAATTCACTTAAATATAGCTTAAATAAAAAAGATTTTCATTAATAAAAATGTCTTGATACATCAAAATATTTTGATGTATAATTACAATAGGAGATTTCAAAGTGATGAAAATTGGAATTAATGGTTTTGGAAGAATTGGAAGATTAGTTTTCAGAGCGTTATGGGATAGAGCTGATATAGAAATAACTCACATTAATGAGATAGCAGGAGATTCGAATGCCGCTGCCCATCTACTCGAATTCGATTCAGTCCATGGCAGATGGGGTAAGGATATAAAGGTTAAAGAAGAAGAAATAATAATTGATGGAAAGAAATTAACCTACACATCTTTTAAAAATTACCTTGATGTTCCTTGGCAAAAATCTTCTGTAGACATTATTTTGGAATGTACAGGAAAGAATAAAAAGCCAGACAAACTAAATCCCTATTTTGATTCTCTAGGGATGAAAAGAGTAATAGTAGCTTGTCCAGTCAAAGGAATTGTTGCAGAAGCTGAATCACTTAATGTTGTTTATGGCATAAATCAAAGTCTTTATGACCCTTCCAAACATAAATTAGTTACTGCAGCATCCTGCACTACAAATTGTTTAGCTCCGATAGTAAAGGTAATTAATGAAAATTTTTCAATTAAACACGGTGCTATTACAACTATTCACGATGTCACGAACACTCAAGTTCCTGTAGATTTTTATAAAAGTGATTTGAGGAGAGCAAGAGGATGTATGCAAAGTTTAATACCTACTACCACTGGATCCGCTAAAGCTATCGCTGAGATCTTCCCAGAATTAAAAGGAAAATTAAATGGACATGCAGTAAGAGTTCCTCTACTTAATGGTTCTTTAACAGATGCAGTTTTTGAATTAAATAAAGAAGTGACAACTGAACAAGTAAATATGGCACTAAAGGAAGCTTCAGAAACTTATTTAAAAGGAATTCTTGGCTACGAAGAAAGGCCTTTAGTTTCTGCAGATTATGTAAATGACTCAAGAAGTTCAATAGTTGATAGTTTATCAACGATGGTTGTTAATTCAAATTTATTAAAGATATACGCTTGGTATGACAACGAGTGGGGTTACAGCTGCAGGCTTGCAGATCTTACTGAATATGTAATCAAAAAAGAGATTTAATTTATGTCTTTATGAAGTTATCTAATATTCAACAATATAGTGTAGTAACAGCAAACTATTGGGCGTTCACGCTTACTGACGGCGCATTAAGATTATTAGTTGTTGGTCACTTTCATGAGCTAGGTTACACAACTCTACAAATTGCTTTACTTTTCCTTTTTTATGAGTTTTTTGGAATAATTACTAATCTTTATGGTGGTTGGATAGGAGCAAGATATGGATTAAGGCTTACTTTATGGATTGGAACTATCCTGCAAATCATCGCTCTTTTTATGCTTATTCCAGTTAAGGAAGATTGGCCAGTAATTTTTAGTGTCGCATACGTTATGGTTGCTCAAGCAGTTAGTGGGATAGCAAAAGATTTAAATAAAATGAGTGCTAAAAGTGCTGTTAAGACAGTAGTTCCAGAGGCAAATCATGGCAATGATACTGGCCAAAAACAACTTTTTAAATGGGTTGCTATTTTAACTGGATCTAAAAATGCTCTTAAGGGAGTTGGCTTTTTCTTTGGTGGACTTTTATATAAATTATTTGGATTCAATAATGCTGTAGCAATTATGGGTTTTGGACTCTGCTTAGCCTTTTTATTGACAATAATTTTGCCTGGAGAAATTGGCAAGATGAAAACCAAACCAGCTTTTAATGATCTTTTTTCAAAATCAAATGCAATAAATATTCTTTCAGCCGCAAGATTCTTTCTTTTTGGAGCAAGAGATGTTTGGTTTGTTGTAGCTCTTCCAGTATTCCTAGATATGGCATTTGGTTGGGACTACATGGAAATAGGATTATTTCTTGGGGCCTGGGTAATAGGTTATGGAATTGTTCAGGCTTCGGCTCCAACACTTAGAAAGATGTGGGGCCAGAAAGAAAGTCCAGATCGTAAAGCTATCCAATTTTGGAGTGCCGTATTAATGGTCATACCATCTTTGATAGGAGTCGCATTATGGAGAGAAAGTTCTCCATCGATAGCAATAATTTTAGGACTTACTATTTTTGGATTTGTCTTTGCAATGAATTCCTCTACACATTCTTATATGATTTTGGCCTACTCTGATAATGAAAAAGTCAGTTTAAATGTTGGCTTCTACTACATGGCAAATGCTGCTGGAAGACTAGTTGGAACATTACTATCTGGCTTACTATTTATGATTGGGAGAAATCCGAGTATTGGTCTTCAATATTGTCTTTATTTTTCATCACTTCTAATATTATTATCTTGGATTTCAAGTCTTAAATTACCATCAATCAAACAAAGCTTATCATCGACATAAAAACTAATTTTTAGAAATTAGAATATTAAAATGGCAAAAATATCCTTAATTGAACTTGCAAAAATTTTTCTAAAAATTGGTATTTTCAGTTTTGGAGGACCATATGCTCATATTTCTTTATTCGAAGATGAACTTATAAATAATAAAAAATTGATCTCAACCCAATCTTTTGAAAAAGGTATTGGTTTATGTCAGTTGCTTCCAGGGCCAATATCCACTCAATTAGCAATATATATAGGTCTTAAAATCAATGGTTATCTTGGTGGATTGATATCCGGTATATGTTTCATTATCCCAGGATTCATCTCGGTATTAGTTCTTAGCTTTTTTTGGCAAATTTATTCTGGATCAAAATTTCTAAATGATTTAATTTATTTTAATCCTCCTATTATTGCAGGCATAATTTTTTCATTTTCATTAGTTCTTTTAAAAAAAAGATTAAAGTTAGATCGAGTATTATTCTCTAGCTCAATCTTATTTCTACTTATATTTGCAAAATATAATAGTATTCATTTTCCTCTCATAACAATTCTTACTATTGCAGGTTTGATAAATATTTTCTTACAGAAAAGGAAAAATATTTTTTATAGCTTGGTTCCTTTATCTATATTTTCAACAACCTCATTTTTTAGTAGCTCAATCTTTATAGATATTGCCAAGTTTTATAATTTTTTAAAGCTCTCTACAAAGTCAAAGTTTTTAATAGATTATCTTAATCTGTTTTTTTTCTTCTTGAAATCGGGACTTTTTATTTTTGGAGGGGGATTAGTAATCATTCCTCTAATGAGTGATTATGTTGTTTCACAAGGATGGTTAACAAATAATGAATTTATAGATGGGATAATGATTGGCCAGATAACACCTGGTCCTGTCTTATTGACTACTAGTTTTATTGGATACAAAGCTGGGTTTTCGGTCGGAGGAATAAATGAAGCTTTAAAGTATTCATTTATATCAACTTTTGCAATTTTTTTACCAAGTTTTTTATTGATTTTTGTTTTTGGAAAAGGCTTCATAAAAAACAGAATTAAATCTATTAATTACTTTATCGAAGGAATAATCAATACAATTCCAGGAGCAGTTATTTTCTCTGGCTTTAATTTAATTGAAGATAGTTTTTCATCAAAATTCTTTTTAACTAGCTCTATTTTTATAGTTTTAATCTCCACACTATTATCTTTTTTTAAAATAGTTCCAACCTACATACTTATTCTTTTTTCTTTAATATTAGGTTTATCAAAATATTTGTTTACATAAAAAAAGGAGGAAATAACTTCCCCCTTTTAGATGTTTATCTTAAAGTTTATTTACCGATTCTTTCTACAGCAGCCCTTGACTTATCAAGAATATCTCCTTTTAAGGGAACAAAGCCAAGTGATGGAGCTTTATCTTGATACTCATCACTTAACAAAGTTTTAAAAGTTGATTTGATAGCTTCAGTATTTTTACCATTACCTGTTTCATAAGCGAGTATCCATGTTAATGAAGCTATAGGATATGCTCCTTTTGCTGATGGATTAGGATTTTTACCAGCAAGATTTTCATCTAAAGTAATGCCATTAAGAGCTTTTGCTCCTGCCTTAACTGTAGGCTTTACATATTCTCCAGAAAGATTCTGAAGTGAAGCTGCTTTAACATTACCTTTAATGTAGGACTGGTTAACATAACCAATTGCTCCATAAGTGTTTTGGATAACTCCAGCTACACCAGAATTACCTTTAGCACCGACACCTGAAGGCCATTTAACAGACTTTCCTGTGCCTAATGTCCAAGTTGTTGAAAACGCTTCCATAGAGTTAGTGAAGGCTTTAGTTGTACCTGACCCGTCAGAACGATGTGTCCAAGTCAATTTTCCTGCAGGGCATCCAAGTTCTTTCCAATCTTTTATCATGCCCATTGCGACTTGTACTGCTTGTTCTTGTGTAAGTTTTAAATCGCAATCATAATTATATCCAAAGGCAATTGTTCCCCCAACCATTGGGATTTGTACTAGACCTCTAGTAACTTTTGCTATGTCCTTGTCTTTCATAGGATCGTCAGAAGCACCAAAGTTTACAGTCTCATCAATAAATGCTTTTCTTCCAGAACCAGAACCAACAGCTTGATAATTAACTTTTGGGCCATCTTCATCGGCTAAATCTTTAAACCATCTTGTATAAATTTTTGCTGGAAATGAAGCACCAGCTCCACTAAGCCTCACAGAAGAAAAATCTTTTTTAGAAGTTCCAGTTCCGCAAGAAGCAATCAAGGTCAAGGTAGACATTGACGCTACTAGGAAAGCTTTTTTAGCTAATTTCATTGTTGCAATGATCAAATGATAGACTCCATATTTATAGCATTTAATTTGAGCACCAATGCTCTTTAACTTTAAATTTATCTTTGAATTAATTTGTTCTTAACCCTCTCTTAAACTTAATCCTGATTAGTATATTTTTCGTTTGGATTTAAAAATATTTGAGAATAAAAACAGATCAAACTTTAACTTATATTGATAAAAACTTTGAAATTTCTAGAGAATTTCCCTTTAAATTTAAGATGAGTTTAAGGTCTATTTAAATTTTTCTTTTTAACTTTACTCCTTACTCATTTCTTAACCTTAATCCGTTCTCATTTATATGGGTCTACATCCATTTTCACGTGTTGAGGTTTATGAAACTTTTTCAAAAATTAATTGCTGCTCCTGCAACCTTAGGTCTTTTAGCACCTATGTCTGCTACAGCAAGCGAAGTTACAATCAGTGACTTCACCCCTGCAGAACAACTTGCTATTACTAACAGCCGTGTAGACGGTTTAGAAGCAAGACTAAATAACGTAGAAGCCGGTGGCTTTGCAGAAACAACCACTGCATCATTCAAGGTTATTATGGCAACTGGTGCTGTTGACGGTAGAGGCGTTACTAGTTCAATTACCGATGGTAATGAAGACATCGATTTCGCATATAGCTTCCAAACCAAAATAAAAACTAGTTTTACTGGTGATGATAGTTTAAGTGTTGCTATTGATTCTGGCTCACTGGCTAAAGGTGCTGATAGTGCAGTTGGTGAATTTACTGGCATTGATGAAACATCGGACCAACTAAAAATTGATGGTGTTGCATACAAATTCCCTTTAGGTGATAACGTCACTGTTTTGGTTGGTGACGGCCTTGACGCTAGCAAGCAGTTCACAACAGCTTGTGTTTACGGCGGTCCGACTGACACTTTAGATGATTGTGGTAATGTAAATGCCAATGTTGATAATGGTGGTGTACACCTAAGCTTTGAGTATGACTTTGGCAACGGTTTAACTACTGCTGTAGGGTATGCAGGTGTTGATACTGGTCTTGGTACTAAGGCTAATAAAGATGCTTACGGTGCTAACATAGCTTATTCGGCTGATAATTACGGTATCTCTGCTACTTACGGAATGCAAGAAGATTCTGATGGCAACAACGATGTCTACACCGCAGTAAATGGATACTATTCATTTGATAACGGTTTAAACATAAGTGCTGGTTATGAAGTGGGTTCTCTTGAAAACGCAAGTAGCGATGACAACGACGAAACCCTTGCATACTTCGTTGGAATCAATGGTGATGTTGGGCCAGGTGAATTAGGTGCTGCCTTTGGTACTTATGGAACTATGACTGAAGCATCTGCTGTAATTCCTGACAGAATGATGTATGAAATTTATTATGATTACCCACTTAATGATGGAATGACAATCACTCCACTTATTTTCACTGTAGAAGGAGAAGATGCAGCTGATGAAGATGAAACTGGAATCATGGTTAAAACAACATTTAAATTCTAAATTTAAATTAGAAAACTTACATACATCAAAAAGACCTGCATTAAGCAGGTCTTTTTTTTCTGTCTTTTTAAATTTTTCCTATAAATCTGTATTTAAACACGGAAAGATAGTCTCAAAAATTGCTCCACCATCCTTATGATTAAAAGCCCTTATAAAACCTTTATTGTTATTGATTATTTTTTTTGTTATTGAAAGACCTAAACCACTACCACTTTTCTTAAATTTAGTCCTTGATGCATCACCTCTATAAAAACGAGAAAAAATATCATTAAATTCATTTTCTTCTAATCCAATACCTTTATCTCTAAATCTTATAACAACAGAGCTATCTCTTTTAAAAATTTCAATTTGAATTTCTTCATTAGATGGGGAATAACGAAGAGCATTATCCAAAATATTTATAAAAGCTCTTTTTAAATTTTCAATATCTCCAGATATAAAATATTTTGTTGGTATCAGTAAATTTATTTTTACTTTTCTCTTTTCTGCAAGTGGTTTTAAGGTTTGCCAAGATTCCATAACTAAATCTGAAATAGATACTTTTTTATTTTCTTGAAAAGTTTCTTTACTTTCTAGCTTAGAAAGTTCTAAGGTTTCTTCGACCATTTTTCTTAATCTTTTAGATTCTTTCTTCAGTCTTTTAACAAGATATCTATCTTTCTTTGATACTACTTCTTCCAGTCTTTCGCCAATTAAAATAAGAGATGTAAGAGGTGTTTTCAGTTCATGAGACACATCATTGATTAATTGATTCTGTCTTTTTTTTATGGATTCAATTGATAATTTACTCTCCAATAATATTAAATAATTTTTTTTCCTTGCTCTAACAATATTTACAGAAATGGGTTCACCCGAAATGGAGCAATCTAGGTTGATTGGGAAATCTTTTTTTCTTGAATATAGAATCTTATTTGTTAGTGAGTCGAGCTCATTAATATCATTAATTGCTTTTCCAATAACATCTTTATATTTAATAAACTTAATGAGAGATAAAGCTTTCTGATTGATAAATTTTATTGTTAGATCAGATGACAAAATCATCCATCCTTGAGATGAATAATCTAACCAAGATAAAATTTGCTGTGGTTTAACTTTATCAAATGGAAAATCAAAAATATGTTGGTTTTGATTTTTAGTTAATTCAATATTTTTATTATTTTTTGAAAATCCTTTAACCTTCGTTTTCCATTTCTCATAAAAGAAAGTAAATACCTCTTGTAGTGTTTTCATTTTCATCCAAACTTATATCCAAAACCTCTTACAGTTTTCAGAAGTTTTGGCGCTGAGGGATCTTCTTCTAATTTTTCTCTAAGCCATCTAACATGAACATCTACTGTTTTAGTATCACCAATAAAGTCAATATCCCATATTTTTTCAAGAATTAAATCCCTTGACCATACCCTTTTTGGACTTTTCATAAATAATTCTAATAATTTAAATTCTTTTGGAGATAAAGTTATTTCCCTGTCAAAAGAAGTTACTCTACATTCTTCTAAAAACATTTTTATATGATTAAACTCGATGATAGTTTTTGTTTTGTCTGAAAATTTCTTATTACGTTTGGATCTTCTTATTAATGCTCTTGATCTGGCAATTAATTCATTTAAACCAAAAGGTTTTGTTAAATAATCATCAGCACCAACCTCTAATCCAAGAACCCGGTCTGATTCATTATCTTTAGCACTCAAAATTAATATAGGTGTATAATCTTCATCATTTCTTATTTTTCTGCATAACTCTAATCCATTAAGCCCTGGCAACATTAAGTCAAGAATTATAAGGTCTATATCATTTTTAGTATTATCGAAAATAAAATCTGAGGCACTTAAACCATCTTTACAAGTTAACACTTGAAACCCTTCGCCTTTCAATGATTCACTTACTGTCAGCCTAATACTCTTATCATCCTCTACAAGAAGAATTTTTGAGCCCTGCAAACTTTTATGATCTTTAATAGCCATTTGAAAACCCAACAAATTAATTTTATATAATCAAATTTATTTGATGTAATTATTTCATATTTGCTTTACATTCAATGTTTTTTTTTATTCAATCTTATTAGCTTTTTAATTTATTCTTAAACATGTTTATTTAATATAAAAATGCTTCTTTAATTTTCCTCACACAAACATATTTAAAGAAGCAAACTTTTCATCTACTCCCAACCTTTTTCTGCATTTTGAATGATCCATTGTGCAAGAACTTTATCCTCACCATCCTTTAATTTATTTTTATAACCTTTCATAAAACCAATTCCATCATTAGCAATTTTAGTTATTGAATTTACATCTGCTATTCCTCTTTTTTCAAGGTCGGAAAGTTTAAATGATTTAGATCCTTTTAGCACAACTGCTCCCCCTCTAACATGGCAGCCTGCACAAACATTTCTAAAAATTGTTTCGCCATCTCTAATATCAGAAGCCATTAGATATCTATTTTGCAAAGAGGTTTGAAGAATAATTATTAAAGTTATTACAGGAATTACAATTAGAAATTTAGATATTTTCATTTGATTTATTTCACAGGCAATTAATTTAGCAATTAATTATGAATCTCGATCTATTTACTTTAACAGCTCTACTGCTACAACAAGATTACCCAACAAACCATTCAAAATATTTAGCTGTTCTTTACTACCAAAAGCAATTAATACCTGACCTGGCTGAAGTATGAAATTACCTCCAGGATTAGTAAACAACTTTTCATTTTCTTTAATAGCTAAAATTTTTGCCCCGCTCTTTTTCCCTATTCCAAGTTCAGAGAGTGATCTTTTCTCTGCTGTCTCAAAAAGACTAATATCATTACTTAATTCAAATTCTTCAATTTCACATTCACTTCCTGCTAAAAGATCTAGAAAATCAATGGCTATTGGTCTTAAAGCCATTGATGCCATTGCTCTTCCTGCAGCTATATAAGGACTTACAACTATACTTGCCCCGGCTAATCTCAACTTACTTGCGGCCTCTTCAGTCCCAGCTCTTGCAATTACTCTTATAGAATTTCTTATCCCTTTAGCGCTTAAAACGACATATAAATTTGCAGCATCATTAGGTAAAGTAACGACCAAACTTTTGCATTTTTCTAATCCTGCCAGTTTTAAAGTCTCGTCAAGAGTTGCATCAGCACAAAGCACTTCTAAACCATTTTCTTCAGCAATCCTTTTTCTCTCTTGATCACTCTCAACAACGATGATAGGGATATTTTGTGTTTTTATCTGATTAGATATTTCCTGACCTACTCTCCCATATCCGCACAAAATTACATGATTTTCCATTTTTCTAAGAATTCTTTTAAAACGTAATTCGTTTACTCTTTGAAAATAGCCGGATTCGAATAATCTAACAGCTTTTTGAAAAGTAAATTGAATAAAGATCAATCCGCCAACGATTACTAAAACAGTTACGATTCTGCCTTCAGGACTTAAAGGTTGAACTTCTCCAAAACCAATTGTGGTTATAGTGATCAGAACCATCCATAAGCAATCACTCCATTCCCACCCCTCTGTTATTCGATAGCCAATTGCACCTAAAAAAAACAGAAAGAATAAAGAATAAATAAGACCAAACCAAGGCCTTAAATAGTCTTTAATAAAATAGAACTCAAATAATCTAAGCTTCATATCCCTTATTATCGTTAACTATTAAAAAATTTCAAAAAAATTTTCTATTATGTTCCTAAAACTATTTATTTGTTTAAGTGAAATACTTATTAAGCAGGATAATAATACTTATTTTTGTAGCTGTATGCATTAAACAAATGATAAGTGTGTCTGGTCTTATTTAGTAAAAGATTTTAGATCCAGTTTTGGTTTTTCCTGTACAGATTCAATTAGAAAATCAGAAGCTGCTTTTAACCAATCAGCTACTGTGAGACGAAGGTCAGGTTGAGAATACACAAGCGCAATAATAATTCCAACTAAGATTATTTTTACCATGACATATCAACTATTCTTACGAATTAAAGCACAACTATTCAAAAAAAGAACCTTAAATTTATAAAAAACAGATTAATTAAAATTTCTCTAGTTGATTAAACAAGTATTCTACTCTTCTCAAATTAACACCTAAATCTGATTGACCTAATCTTGCTGCGGATCTTATTTGAATAATGCCTTTAGATCTGTCTACGTAACTTCTTAAATCAAGCTTTAAGATTTCAAGGTCGTCAGGAAATCTAAAAATCAAGCTTCTACAGACACCTCTCCAATAATTTCTTCCACTTTCAATAACTTCTGTCCGAGGTAAACCTTCTGCGAGGGAAATAAGCTGAATAAACTTTTGATCAACATTTATTAGTTTCTTTTCTATTAAGACACTGTTTAATGGGTTAGTTATTGGAGCAAGACCTTGGATGGAGGAAACCATATTTTTAAAGAACTTTAGTGACGTTCTAACCGATTTCATACCCAAAGTGAGAGAAAAAAGTAAGAAATTTTCCCATAAAAGTAATCTCTTTATGTAGATTCCTTATTTTTGTGATAAAAATTCTAAAATTTGAGATTTTTTATTGTTTTTTTTGATAGAGATGGTTGCCTACTTTGTTTGCTATTTAGTTTCTTAACCCATAAAAAGACTCCCACAGACAAAAAAATTTCAATAATAATTCCAACCTTTATTAAACTCATTTTTTCCTCTCTTTTCCTATTGGTGCCCTATATATTTTACAAAAAAGTTTAATCAACACATTTTAAATGAACTTAATGGATTCATAATCTATTTACTTTCCTTTTCTCCACAAACTCCTCCCTTTGATGAGATCTTCTACATTTGGCCAGGCTGCTATTAATTCTTTGAGTGCTTTTCTATTAGGAGTATAGAAAACACATGACAATGCACTTATTACATAAAGTAAGAACCACAACTTACTTTCTGTATAAGCTAAAAACAAAGAGAAAAGAAAACTTCCAAGAAAGAAAAGGAATAATGACCTATTTACTATCTCTAATGGAGTTCTTTTAAGCCTGTAAAATTTAATATTTTTTTTGTCTGATTCAGTATCTTTCTGAAATTTATTTTCGTATGAATTAATTATTTCTTCTTCAAGAACCTTTTCATACTCTAAATTATAAATTGGATCACTTTTATCCTTTTTATTTTTCATTAATATCTTTAGGATATAAATATGGTAACTAAATTATATTGTTTAAAAAGTATCAAATTTCATCTCTTAAAAAAAACTATACGAATAGATCATGATTTTGAAAATACTTTAAAATTTTTTTATTTATAAAAGATATATTGCTTAAGACATTATTTTTTATTTTTACAAATTTTTGGCCCATTCAAAATAAATACCTCTATTAACTTCTTAGCATTCAATAATTTGGAAGGCAATATTTAATTCCGGAGTTAAAATAGTTTAGATATTTAAATATTAATCTATATGCAAAGATATTTGATTTCCTACGAATTTACTGATGGCGAGGATCAAGAAGAAGGGGCTGAAATGCTTATTAATTGGTACGAATCAGGCGGTCCTCAAAACAGACCCGAAAACTATGAGGTCCATTCATGGATTTTCATGGTTCAAAATGGGATAGGACATTCTGTGGTTAGTGCAGACTCTCTCGAGACAATTTGGAAGCAATGGCATCCATGGAGAAGGTTGATGGATATAAGTATTCAGCCATGTATGGATCTTGATGAGACAGTCGGATTATTCAAAAAACAAAAAATGAATACACGAATAGTCTAGAAGAATCTCTGAACCAGACTTATAATTTTTTTTGTAGCCACTAATACTACATATATATTTCTCTACGGTAAAAAAGGAAAAATTGATTATCAATTATGGATGATTCTTATCACATTTACTTCAAAGGAGAAATTCTTTTCAAGAATTTAAGTAAAGATGAATTTGAATTTGTTTGGGAAAAACTTTATACATCCTATATAAATGCTCTAAATAAGGAGCTCACGTATGAATTAATTAGTGAAAATAATATGAAGGGATCATTATTTAACCTTGAGCCATCTTATTAATTAACTGAATTCTAGAATTATTAATAAAATAAGAAAAGCTGTTTCTCATTGATTATTAAATATTCTCTCTCCTCTTTACTTATATCCAAAGCTAATTTATTAGCCTCAGATTCTACATTTGAACTATAAGTTTCAAGATTCTCCTCTCTTTTAAAGAGTGCAACAATACCAATATCTGTTATAAACCAAGTGAAGTGATCAGTCTCCCCAATTGGCTCCTCATCCAAAGAGTCAATAATCAACTCACAAGTTGCATCCATTTATTTGTTTTGTGTAAGGCTTTTAGTTGCCCCCATTGCAATACCTTACTGCCTTAGCATTGGTAGCACCATCATCAATAATTTCGGCAACACATTTATTAAAAAGTTTAGATTCTTGTTTAACAGAACATAGTCCAAAAGCAATTGCAACTAAAGCTATTGCAGAGGCGAAACTCGAACCAAGTTGTATAAAACCATAGGCGAACATAATATTTTTCTTTCCAGAACACTTTTTAACATCCTTTTTTTCTTCTGTCATTGTTAGTTTTTAACTTAATAGAATCTATTTGATTAATTTTAGGTTTGAGAAAAACTTCCATAGAGAAAACCGAATCAAGTATTAATTTGAACTAAAACAAAAATTGAGAATTTCAAGTTTACATTTATTTTTCTTCACTTTAATTCTTAATTTGATACATCATAGAGATAAATTATAAAATATTTTTTTCAACATTATTTTTATGTAAGGATACTTTATATGATTTCAAAAATGATGATCCCGCAGTCATAACAAGAGTTTATAACAATTTTTAATCTATATTTTAAAATCATTTGATAAAGTATTAATACTTAAAAATAATTTGAGAGAAGCTAGTTTTGATAATGCTCCCCGAGAGTTATCCACTTTTTAAGCGTTTTTCAACAGGCTTTTCCACAACGTGTTGATTGGAATCGTTTATCTATGTGCAAAATAAAATATTATCTTTTTTTTAACAAAAACTACCCACATTTTTTAAGGGATCAGTAGGGTTATTTTGTTTTTTATTTTTTAATTAAGTTTAATTCGTATGAATCTGAGTAAAACTAGAAAAGATTTAACTCTTGAAAAAAAAAGAATTGAAAAAACCAAAAACCTAAGGAAGGTTGGATAATCCACTAAAGCTTGAAAATATAAAATTACTACTAAAAAATACTCAATACTAATCTTGGGATAACAAAATATTAATTTTCTATTAAATATCCAATTTTAATACTCTTAAATTAAACACAAAAAATTATTATTAGTTATATTATTTAAGTCTCAGAAAGAAATCTGAATAGCAATATAAACGGAAAATTCATAGTTTTAAAAAAAAATACTTAAGCCTTGAGTTTGCCTGATATTTGAACACTAAACACATTTAAAGATGGAAATCAAAGAACTTAAAGTGAAATACAAAAAGCTCTTAAACAAAGCTGCAGTAGCAAACGGCCGAAAAGAAACTATTTTTTATTTGAATCATGCTGCTAAAATCAAATCAAAACTTTACTCCAATACTAAAGTAAAATGCTATAGATGTAATGGAGTCGGCTTCCTTAGGATTTCATTAGATGCAACTAAAACCTGTCTATCTTGCTTTGGGAAGGGTTTCTTAATTAAAGAAATTCAAAAGATTTAAAAGAAATTTATTTTTAATGAAAGATCTGATTCAAGCACACAAAAAATTAATTAAATCGGTCAAAGAACAAATGGGGTTTTCGGATTATGGGATGTACTGGTTGGCTTTCCTGGAAGGGGGGTTAACTATTTGGTTGTTAGATAGAATATTTTTTCATTGGTTAAAGTTTTAATCAAGTTTTAATCAAAAACAATACTATAGGTTCTTAATCAAATAATTTATCGAATCCATTTAAAAAGTTGTAGCATGGTAGAAAACTAATATGCAATTACTAGGTTTAATTCTCCTTTTTGCTAGCAGTTGGTATTTATGGAAACTAACTTCAAACTTTCTTGATGAGCCAACAAAAAAGGGACTTTCAAATAGTTTTAATAATCTAAAAAATAAGTTCTCTGAGGGGAAACGGAATTTTTCTAAAGAAAAAATAAGTGAAGCTTGGGAAAAATATAAAGAAGAAGGTGGAGCTTTATCTAATAAAGAAAAGAGTTAGTGGAAATTTTTACTATTACAAGCTTTACTAGAGATATTTCAAGAATTGATCTGATAGGGACTTTACTAGGCCACATTATTTTTGCTGTTGCTTTAACGCAACTTTTAGATTGGACCTGGTTGAAGAACCTTATGAGTGAAGAAGATAAAACAAAGTTGCTTAATAGTTATACATGGAAGGACTTATTAGTTGACGGAGCAATTGTGACGGTATTTATAGGAATTATCTTTTTAATAATTAGCTTTTTTTATAAATGAATATAACTTACCTCCTTTTAGTTATTTTAATACTATCAATTGTGGTTTTCTCTCAAATAATAGATTCCTCTGATAAAAATCTGAATAAATGACAGAAGTAACTAGTAACTCCTCAACTGGGTGGTATTTAATCGCTTTGGTTAGTACTTTATCTTTTTTAGCTTTAGTATATTTTGGCCAAAGAAGATAAATTACTGCTTTGAAGATTATTTAAATTATTAAAAAAAGCTCTGCAACTATTTTAGATGCAGAGCTTTTGATTTTTTGTTTAATGGTTTATATAAATCTATTGATGATAAAACCTTTTTTAAAAATTGAAGAAAAAGAGACCGGTGAATGTGATGAAGATATTGAATTCACGGCCCCTATAATAACCGCGTTTTTCGGTAGATACGACAATGAATCACCTCCTTTACTAATGTTTTTTTAAAGATAACTAAAGTAATCAAAGAAGGGAAGAAATTATGTAAAAATTTAAAAGTTTTTTAACAAATTGATAATTCAAATCTTTTCAATATAGAAATATAGATATTACCAAGGTAAAACTTCTCCGTTGGCATGCCAAAATGTACCCGAGTTTTTTTTATTTAGAGAATCAATACGTTTTAAAAGTCCATTTGCTGACTCTTCAGTACTTATTCCGTTTCTAGTAAAGCCAGTCATTCTTGTACTTACCAACCCTGGATGCAAAATAGCTACATAAATTTCCTCTTTTAATAAATCTATAGAAATTGATTTTGCTGCCATTGATAAAGCAACTTTTGACATCCTATAACCATAAGAACTTCCAGATGTATTATCTTCAATAGATCCCATCCTACTTGTAATAAAAGCAAGTTTAGAGGGTTTTTTTAAAAGATGCTTAAGTGATTGTGTAATAAATATTGGACTTAATGCATTCACTTCAAATTGACGCAAAATACTTTTTTTATCTAAGTGTTCGAAAGAATTAAATTCATAAATTCCTGCATTATGGATTAAGCAATCTAAATTAACTCCAGACAGTTTTTCACACAAATTTGTTATCGACTTATCAGAACAAATATCTATATTCTCTTCAATTCTGACTCCTAAATCTCTAAGCTCCTTTGAAGCTTTCCTACACGTTGCAATTACATTATCTCCCCTCTTATGGATTTGCTTACATAATTCTAACCCAATACCCCTATTTGATCCTGTAATTAGATAAGTAGGCATGTTAAACAAAAAAAATAAATCTAAATCCAAATATAATTAAAAAATAACTGGAAAAAGTAAAAAGTTATAAAATTCCTAATAACCTTTTTAAAGGTTATAATTTTTTGGTATCTAAAAGATCTTATAAAAGAAAGCGAAGATATTTTTATCATCAAAATTTAATGAATGGAAATTTTCAATCAAGAATTTATACAAGAGATTATTAGGTTAACCTGGAGAAATCCTGCATTCATGGCTATAGCTATTGCATTAGTTTGGCTTTTACCACAATTATTTATCAGAAAAATAATGGAAAAAAAATATGAACAAAGAAAAATAGAAATTCAAAAAAATAAAATTAAGAAGCTTTACCCAACCAATACTCTTAAATAAGATTTTTATTTATAGAATGATTTATGGAATCAAAAATAATACTTTTTGCATCTAAGTAAAATATGACCTACAAAATAATTAGAATTGATGGGAAAGATGACGAACATACCGATCAAAGTTTTGATAAGTATTCAGATGCATACGACTTATTAGAGGCACTATATGGAGATTTATGTTGTTCAGATACTGACTATGGAGACATAGCCTATTACGATATTGTGGAAATAATTTAAAAAATATTAATGGAGAATAAAAAATGGGCTCCCACCAAAGAAGAAAATTTAGGTGTAATAACGAGTGTATATGAATTAATTAAAAAAGAACTTTCAGAACTTCAAAAAGAAACTGGATGTCCCGATTCATTTATTTATGATTTTATTGGCAAGATTCAAAATGAATGGCATCCTGAATCTTGTCACTCCATAGTTAGAAAAAAATAAAGTAAAAATTAGAAAATATTAAATCTGCAACTCAAATTTATAAAAATTCTCTAATATAGTTTGAATTTAAAAATATTAAAGCATGATTATAAGAATACTAGGTATCGTTCTTATTCTTGGTACGGTTGCATATTATGTTTTGATTTTGACTGAGCAAAGCAACCTTTAATTTTTTTTTACTTTTATAATTTTTCATGAAATGGCCTCCTACTCTTTGTTGGACAGCACCAAAAACTATTAATGGTAATAGACATTTTCAAGTTAAAGCTTATGGTGGTAAAGATGATGAAAGATGGGTTGATATTTTTCCAACCAAAAATAAAAAAGATATTAGAAGGATCTCATGGGCAAAATTAAAATCAGAATGGACTTCTGGATGGTTAAGGCTCCCAAAAGATAATGATTAATTTGTTTATGTAAATAAATATTATTAACCAGAAAACTGTAAAAAATAATACCTAATTCAAAAAAAATAACTTCTAAGATTTTTAAAAAGCTTTTCAATATGAAGCCAGAACCGAAGAAAAAACTCCCTAATAAAAAAGTTATAAGTTCAGCAAAATTTGAGGCTAAAGAACAATTCACAAAATCTGCATTAGAAAATCTAAAAACAGAAAAAGAAAGACTTGTTGATTCACTAAAAAAATCTGGTGAAATTAAAGAATCAAAAAGAAAATAGACTTACAGTAGTAATAAATTTTTATTATCATATTAATTTATAAATAGAGAAATGATTGAAAAAATCTCTCTAGCAAATTCACATTTACCTCAACTTATAGGGTTCGTACTCATGTCAATTGGCTATACATTAGGTAATAAATTTTACCTGCCCAAAATCAAACAAAAGTAGTAATTTCTTGTTATTTATAAAAGTAACTTAAATAAATTGCATTGAAATATACTCCTATTGAAAATTTTTTAATATCTCTTGATATTGAAATATAAAACTTTAAAGCTGAATAGTTAATTCCATAAAGACCAATCTTTAGACCTAAAGGATACAGATATGTAACATTAAAGTGTCTTAAAATATGAAAACCAAAGAAAAAGTAAGGATTCATACTAATTTTTTTTAAACTATGTTACATTCTTTAATAATTCAAATTAAGGTTCCCTCTGTCAATAAAGCAGAAACAAGGAAATATTTGATAGAGACAAATGTTATTAACTCTTTGGCTTACTAATTGATCACATATGAAATCTAAAAATGGATGCTCTTACTAGTTTTATAGTTGTTATCATTGCAATTACAATTCAATTCTCTTTATACACGATTAAACGGTTGCAGGAACCTTTAGAACCAAATTATTTGATAGATAAAAATTCGAAAAAAACTAAAAACTATATGGGTAAATTTTGGAAAAATGCAGAAATAACAAATGGTAGATTAGCTATGATTGGTTTCTTAGCTTTGACAATAAACTACGGTTTTTTTGGGTGGATAATACCTGGTTTTATTTAAACTATCGATACATTAAAGTCTTAAAAAAAATCTCTCGTTCAAAACAAACTCTCTTTTTTTAAAAAAAATTTTTATTATAAAAAAAAACATCAATTGAGTAACTCTGATTTTGACAAAAATGGGGTAGATAGCTATGGAATACATTGGCTTCAATATGCTGCTTTTGCTGTTTCTGCTTTTGCTATATTTACAACCTGGGCATTTTTTTATGATGAAAGATTCCACAACTTTGTAATGAATATATTTAGGATCATTAACTGCAGTGGTTTTAACTGTAATGGAGCATTTTAAAATCCTATGGCTAATCCAGATCAAAAAACAATACTAATAGATAATGCTTTTGAGGAAATTAAAAATATTTGTATAAATCTTCAAAAAGATACTGATGCTTCGAATTTAGAAGTTAAAAATTTACTAAAACTAATTATGGATGAATGGAAAGAAAAGGAAAATCAAAAAACTGATTTTGGATTCCGTTGAAGTTAGCCAATATATAATGAGTGAATTTTGCATCAAATTTTATTGTAAATATATTTTTTACTTTTAAAAATTTAATATTTATAATTTCATATTTTTTTGAAAAGAACTTAAAAAGGAATGAATCTAAACTATAAGATTCATTCCAGTTTTAGCATTAGTTTTATTTAGATTTAAATTTTATAATCTAACTTCTCTGGTGGACTGTCAATCATTAGATCCCTCCTATTCAACAAGTCAAACCTAGGTCTTAGTTATAAAGAAAGTAAATCAGTAAAAATGCTGATTTTTTTTCTAAAATGTTTGAATTAAAGAAGCCAATTCAGGTGCATCTAATAAAAGTGCAAAAAATGTAAGCACAACTAATAAAAATATGGAAAAGTAAAACTGAATCATAATTAAAAAATACTTAAAAAGAAATTTTTAAGTTGTATAAAATATTGCTTTATTTACATAATTAAATATCTCTACCTAGAGAAGTCTAGTTAGTGGATTATTAAGATGCTTGAGGAGAAAATATCGTCCTATTTTTTTGCCAATATTCACAGCCTTTAAATAAATGATCGCCCTGTGGTATTCGTTTTTCATATCTTGGACAGATGAATACAGTAGCAAAAGTTTCTGTAGTGCTGTAAAGAAAGTGATTGCAAGTAATACAAATCTTTGTTCGTTTTCGTTTTAGGGTAGATTCTTTTAGATATTCCCATTTTGACGGATTTACCTAGATCATGATTACTGGAATTTACTTGTAACAATTTGCCAACCTCCTGAAATTAATTCATTCCATGTTTCACAGGCGCACTCAATAGAATGAAGTCTTGAATTTTTAATTTGGGCTGGTTCACCTAATTCATTTGCATAGAAAAGGTGGGTATAAACTTTTAAGTTATTAGATACAGATTTCTTATAACTCTCAAAGAAAATTAAAAAACCACTTTTTTCGTTAAACAACCAGCCAGTTGGGGGGTCAATAAGGCTGCCACGATAAAAAAAAGTCCGAACATTAGCGACTCCTGAGCTCATGCAAATAATACAGTTGTACTATTAATATAAATGTACTACCGGTCGACGTCAAGTATTCATCCAAGTAATTATTTAAATACTAAATTTACTTTCCAGATATAGTCATCCATAAACTTCTTATTTGGTAATAGTGTATACAAGTAAATTTTTGAGAAGGAAAATATCATTAAAGAGTAAATCTAAAAGAATTCAATGTATCGAAATCCCTTCTATTTAGGATGGAATAAAGGTTGGTCTTTTTTATTTTTTTTAGAGGGTGGAATTGCAAAAATTGAAGCAAAAGGTTTTGGTATATCTATTACAACAAAAGTTGAGAAAGGTGAATCACCCTTAGAATCTGCGGATAGATTAGTCTCGAAAGAGCAAAGGATTAGAAAATCTAGATATTATTCTTGGGTTAAATCTATTAATGAAAAAACAATAAATTAAGTTATCCTTCAATTACTAAAGTAAATTGTTGAAAATCAATTTAAAATAAAAATTATTAATCTATTTTTCGTGTCCAATAAATTTTATGAATGGTGGAAAAACCATAGAAAAGTTGTAACCTACGGAGCTTTTATTATCTTGTTTGGTTTTTATTTATCTCCAATTGTCAAAGAAGCAAAATACAAAAACCAATGTATTAAGTACTCTACTAAAGGTGCCTTAACTAAATTTAATAAGGACGATATTGGAGAAACATTATTAGAGGAAACAGGTTTGGATATTGAAGAACTAGCTAAGATTGAAGGTTATAAGAATTGTATTAATTAAAAAATTTGCAAAATTACGCTGAGTTTTAATGATTAAAGGTACCTTTAAACTTATTTTATTGATATTGGTATTTGTATTTATATCAATAAGTCCAAAAACACGATATCTGGTTGGCATATCTCTAAAACAAATTTCTTCATTTCTTTTATGGACTGTTAAATATGAAGATAGAGAAAAATGGATCATAGATAAACCAAGTTGGATGCCTAGCCAAATACTTAAGCCATCGTATTAAATGAAGACTTATTTAGAAGAACGAATTGAATGGTATGACGATAATTATAGAAATGGTAATGCTTTAATCTCTGATAAGCAGTTCGACCAACTTGAAAAGAATTTGTTGAGAACAAACCCTAATTGCGATTACTTTAAAAAGAAAAATAAACTAGTTTTACCTTCATTAGAAAAGGATTCATTAGATAAATTTTTGAAAGGATTATTAGTAGATACCAGATTATTAATAGAGCCAAAAATTGATGGTTGTGCTGTTGCTTTGCAATATAGCGATGGAACCTTGCAGAAAGCAATTTCAAGACGGGGGGCCGACGTTACTAGTAAACTTTATAACGTCCAAGACATTCCCAATAATCTCCCTTTACGAGGATTACTTCAAGTTAGAGGTGAATTATATGCACCCAACCAAACTCCAAATATCTCCCAGAGAATCGCTTCTGGATTTCTAAGAGCTAAAGAGGGATTTCCTGAAAGTCTTAGCTTTTGCGCATTTCAAATACTTAATTCAAGACTTAACCAATATGAGTCCAAAAAGAGTCTTTCTAAACTAGGCTTCACGATCCCTCAAGATATTTCATGTAACTTTACGAGCCAAGTTGAAGTATTTAGAAAACAATGGTTAGAAGGGAAGCTTTTTAGTAAATATCCAACAGATGGAATAGTAGTAAAAATAAATTCCAGAAAATTACAATTAATTAGAGAAAAATCAAATTTAGATTATCCTTATTGGCAAGTGGCAATAAAAAATTAATGGAATTAATTCACCAGATTTTTCCTACTTGGCATATTTACCTGGACATGTTTTTGGTTGGTTTTGGAACTTATGGTTTTCTAAGAATTAAGAAAAAAATAAAAGCCAAATAAAGTTTTTAAATCATACGTGGTCCTTAAGCATTGATTTAAGTTGTTCGCTGTCTAATTGTTCAAGATAATTTCTCATTGCCAACCAACATCTTCTGCTTTCTAACTTTCCACTTTGCTTAAATAAATTTGCGGTAACTTGATCTATCAATTCTTCATGAGTCATATTTATATTCTTCATCAAGTTCAATGACAACACCATTAAAAAATTCTGCTAATAATTTCGATGGGTCTTGGATAGATATTTTTCTATCTGCCTTTGATAGTTTCTTTTTGATTTGATTTAAGTTAGTCATACTGATTCAGGTAATTCAAGTTCTTCAAAAGTCCAACCTTCTAGTTGAAGGTCATGCCATTTATCCCAAGCATTATCCAAATACATTTGAGTAGATGATTTAATTGCCATTGGCTCACCAAGATCATTTGCATAGTATGTATGGGTAAAAATTCTCATATTATTTCTTGGAGATTTTTTATTCCTTGTAAATAAAATTAATCTGCTGCGGTCTGGGCTAAGCAACCAACCACTTGGGGACTCATTACGATAACCGTAAGAAAAATTAGTCCAAACATTAGCTCCTCCTAAAGTCATTACTTAGTAATACATGTGTACTATTAATATATATGCATTAGAAGTCTATCGTCAAGTATGTTGGCAAGGAAATTATTTACACTGAAAGAGAATAAAAAACTCAGCTATACTTAAAGAATAAAATACCTACCAAAAGCATGTTATAGCAAGCATTTTGATAGGTAACACCGGATCCCCGTCAGTTCTCTGCTGCATCGACCTGGAAATGCCAGAAGAGGATTCAAAGTGGGCTTTCGTTTCCGATTACAAGATCGGTTTACTACCGCATCACGACAGTCTCCTCATGTCGAAAGAGAGTCAGATCAGAGCACATAAAGAAGAACTTAACCAAAGATCCAGTAACCTAACTCTAACTTATTTTTTTATCCATTTGGCGATGGCCAAATGTCTCTTACCATAGTTAATAAAACTTGAGCTTCATCATATCTTTCTGAATACGTTTTACCATTTAATAAAAATGTGATGTGAGCCATTTTTCTTCCAAGAATTTCGCGAGATTTGCCATAACAATGAATATTAGAACCCTCAATTTCAGATAACATTTTAATTCTGGTTTCCATTGAGATTGGGAAATTCTTTCTTAATCCGAGTAGATTAATCATAATTGCCCCTTCACATTTCATTTTAATTTCAGGTGGTATTATCCCAGAAGAAATGCAAACATACTGATCAAACTGACTTGAAGTACAAGCCTCAATAGAGAAATGAGCTGAGTTATGTGTTCTAGGAGCTATTTCATTGATTAAAAGACCGTTATCTCCATAGAAGAATTCAATAGCTAAGACTCCAACGTAATTAAGTTCATTAACTATTGAAGAAAAAATATTTATTGCAAATAAGTTCAAATCATATTCATTTGTTCCAGGTGCAAGAACCCAATCACAAACATGGTTTGATTGGAATGTCTCAACGATTGGAAAGAATCTTATCTTACCAGTCCTATCTCTCGAGCCAACAAGAGCCAGTTCTTTTTCATACTCTATCCATTCTTCTATTAACCATTCATCAGAATTATTCTCTTTTAAAAAAGAATCTAAATCTTCTTTTGTCTTTATTTTTCTGTTCCCTTTACCGTCATATCCACCTTTATTTGATTTTGCCATTAGAGGAAAAGTCCAATTTTTGATTTCCTCATCCGATAAATTTTTAAAAACTTCAATACTTATCCATTTTGGGCAGGGGATATTCATTCTATCTATTAATTTTTTTTGAGAAAACCTATCAACTAATGGCTTAATTGCATTAAGGCTTGGAACAAAAATATCCTTATTGTCAATTAAATTTAATTTATCAATTTTTATCCATTCATTTTCAAAAATTATTTTTTCACACTCATTAATTAATGATTTATTACCTCTTATCTTTAAAGGATCAGCTTCTATGACATGATCTGCTTTTGAACCAGCAGGATCATCACAAGATTTTGTTTGCACACATACTTCTAAATCTCTTTTTTGTGCTGCCTCGGTTAACATCAAAGCCAGTTGGCCGCCTCCAATTATTCCTAGGGAATAATTTTTCTTAATATCGTTTATATTTTTTTTAAAACTCATAGCATGATTTTATTACCATTTCTAATTCTTAACAACTGATTTTTTAAGTATCTAGAGCTTAGATTTTGCTAGTATATAAAGTATTTAATACTAAATATTTATAAATTTTAACTAGGTAATCAATTGTGAATAAGAAAAAAATATTAGTCCCATTAAGAGATAAATCATACGAAGTAACTCTAGAAGCAGGGATACTGAATAATATCAGCGAAGAACTGATAAAAATTGGAATAACACAGAATAGAAAAATACTTGTGATTTCAAATGAAGAAATATCAAATCTGTATGGAGAAAAATTCTTAAATAATTTAAAAGACAATCAATTTCAAGCCAAAATGTTTCTTATCAAGGCTGGAGAATCAAATAAAAACTTAAAAACCTTAAGTGAAATATATGATGTTGCATTTGAATTTGGCTTAGACAGAAATTCAATAATTATTGCCCTTGGAGGTGGAATTGTTGGAGATGTAAGTGGTTTTGCAGCTGCTACTTGGCTGAGAGGCATCGAATATGTTCAGATTCCAACAACATTATTATCAATGGTTGATTCATCTGTGGGAGGAAAAACAGGAGTAAATCATCCAAAAGGTAAGAATTTAATAGGAGCCTTCAATCAACCTAAAGCAGTTTTTATTGATCCAGAAACTTTAAAAAGTTTAAATAAAAGAGAGTTTAATGCAGGCATGGCAGAAGTAATAAAATACGGAGTAATAAGAGATAAAGAACTTTTCGAATACTTAGAAATTGAAAAAAACAAGAATGAACTCATAAATCTCAAGAATGATTATCTAATTAAAATAATTAATAGTTCAATAAAAACAAAGTCTCATATCGTTTCTCAAGACGAACATGAAAATGGTGTTAGAGCAATATTGAATTATGGTCATTCTTTTGGTCACGTTATTGAAAATTTATGTGGATACGGCAATTTTCTACATGGTGAGGCAATATCAATTGGTATGAATATTGCGGGAAAAATTGCTATTGAGAAAGGGTTGTGGTCTAAAGAAGAATTAGAAAGACAGAAGAATCTTTTGAGGAGTTACGATCTTCCCACCGAGATCCCCAATATAAATAAAGAAGACGTTCTTACAATACTTATGGGCGATAAAAAAGTTCGTAATGGCAAAATGAGATTTATTTTACCGAAAGAAATTGGTGCAGTAGATATATATGATGATGTAGAGGATTCATTATTTTTAAAGTTTTTTTCTTAACGCAAACAGGTTGAATTTATATTCATTTTCTTCTCCTTAAACTTATTAAAAACAAACCACTTAAAATCACCCAGGCATAAAGGATCTACGAGTCTAAGTAATGCCTCTCTTCTTAAAAGAGCATTTGATAAATCTTCTTTAAATTCCTTCTGAATTCCATAAAGTCTTTCTGCTAATCCAAGTGCCAACAAAGCCTCGCCTTGTTTAGTTATTCCAACAGTATTAAATCCAATATTCTCAGCATCATTAATTAAAGTTTCTATGCACACATGAGATGTTAAATCGCAATCCCCAGGAGAATCTAGGACATTATTCATCATTTTTTGATTTTCATAAGAAACTATCATCCCATCAGAATTATTAGAGACATAGTATTTTTTAGATTCTTTAGCGTAATCAATTATCAATAAAATACCATTATTGATTTTCCTATAAATATCTTCTAACCACTTTGAGTTATCTACATGCCATTCGGTTGTCCATCCTTCAAGAGCATCTTCAGGCGGAATAGTTATTTTCAACTTACTTTTAGCAAGTTCAATACTTTTTTCCAATGCACTTGTAATTGGCATTTCATCAAAAAATAATCTCTGAGATTTTTTGTCTATAGAAACTGCTTGTCTAAGTAATTTGCCTTTTGAAAAGGTTATTCTCTCTACTGGCAAAGCATCCAAAACCTCATTTGCTAGGACTATTCCATTTATATTATTTTCCTCAAATTCATCCAAACCTTTCCATAAAATATTAATACCTAAGTTCAAAAATTCCTCCAATTTATTTTTTTGTTTTTCTACCATCCCTTCATTAGGTTCAACAATTACAAAAGAAACTCCTTCTAAAAGATTCTTGCTGTTTTCCAAAAAATATTTAATTAAGCCACTCATACAGCTTCCCTCTCCAGCTCCAAATTCAATTACAGCTAATTTCTGATTAGATAAAAAACTACTTTTAAATTGAATCAACCAATCCTCTATTTGTTTACCAACAAAAAAAGCAAAATCATCAGATAAAGAGGGTGATGTGACAAAATCTCCTCGAACGCCTAACTCAGCTTTACCGCTGCCGTAATATCCATTAATAGGATCATTTAAAGCAAAATTCATAAAGTCATAAAAACTTATAGTCCCGCCCATTTTTATTATTTTTTTTATTAACCAATCTGGATTATTCGCGGGTAAGCTATTCATCGGCGAAAATATAAAGAGATAAAACTTATTTATGCCTTCAAAGATTAACTATTTATTGGGAATATTTCTATCTATATTAGTTTTAATTTCACATAAACCCGTTTTCGCTATAAATAATCCAAATCTCTTACCAGAAGAAAAAACACCAGTAATTGATTTAGCTAAAACATTAAGCCCTAATCAGAAAAAATCTTTAGAGGACAAGCTCAATAATCTAGAAATTGAAAGCGGGTGGAAAATTAAATATTTATCTCAGTTTGAGAGTTCGCCTGGTAGCGCAATAAAGGACTATTGGGATTTAGATGAGACAAGTTTGTTGATAGTTGCCGATCCTAGAGGGGGGAATTTACTTAACTTTAACGTAGGAGAGGCTTATTTTAATTTTATGCCAAGGTTATTTTGGGTTGAACTTCAAACTAGATTTGGGAATCAATATTATGTAAAAGATCATGGTGAAGATGGCGCAGTATTAGATGCAATTAATTCAGTAAAGATTTGTCTTGAAAGAGGAGGGTGCCAAGTTGTCCCAGGACTGCCTAAAGAACAATATATATGGACTTTATGTACCTCTATTCTTGGAGGTTTAGTAGCGGGCTTTGCATCAGCGCCAAGGGAAGAAGGCAAAGTTATATCAATTGGATTTTTAGCTCTCCTTTCTCCTCTATGGGGAATGTTATTTGGAATTTTTGGTTTAGCACCGATAATATCCAGAACTAATGATTTATTACCCCTATTTAAAAATGGTTTAGCTTTTACTGCTGCAGGAATTGCGGGTTATATTTTATCTCAAACGTTATTTTCAAGATATGAAAAGCCTAAAAATACTTAAAATTTGAACAAAAATATTTAATTCTAAACAAATATATCTTCTTCACAAATTTCGCCAGACTCTGAATACCATCGATGAGAAACGTTTATCAATTTCTTTTCTTCAAACTCAATCCATGAAAAGTTAATTAAAAATTTTCCATCTTCATCTTTTTTATAGCGTGGGACTACAGCTGTATTAAAATATGATGTTCCTTTACTATCAATTTCAAACATTTCTCTAGAGCCAAGATTTCTTTTCAGCCGATTGTGCATATGACCAAAAATTACAAAATCAACTTTTCTTTTCTTTTGTATTTGTGAAATAGCAACAGACAAATCTCTATCTCCCCAATCTAAAGAGGGTAATTTCCAATCTTTCCCGCAAATACTATAAGGTTCTGAGCCTAAACCCGAAGGACCGGCGTGAGAAATGATAAATAAAGGTATATCTTCAATAGTATTTTCTGAACATTTAATAATTTTATTTACTGAATCTTGTTCGGTAATAGGGCCATAAACTCCTTTAACTTCTTTTGAAAGATAATAACCACCCCCTGAACTACATGGTCTTGCAAATAGTAAATTTACTTGATTATTAAAAACTTTCAAATCCCATGCGCAATATTTTTCACCAAGAATACGTATCTGTTTTGAGAGGATTTCACCTGTAGAGTCCTTACCTCTATCATGATTACCTAAAATCACAAAAGTTGGAATTTTGATCTCATTGATTTTTTTAACTATTTTTACACTCCCATCAGAAATATCCCCAACAAATATGACAATATTTGGGTTAATAATCGATAAGACTTTCAAGTCTAATTCAGACCATTGACCGTGACAGTCACCAACAATAGCAATTTTTAAATTTGTCAGAATTTTTTCTGTTTGAAGGCATATAATCTATTAAGAGATATTCTAAATCCTGACCAGTATAACTTCTACTGAAAATCAGAAATCTACTCAAAACGAAGAGGATTTGATTTCTGAAATTAAGGAGCGTTGCCTAAAAGCCAATGCTATTATTTTGGCGCATTATTATCAATCTCCAGAGATTCAAGAAATTGCAGATTTTATTGGAGACTCATTAGATCTTTCTAGGAAAGCGGCAAATAATGACGCCGATATAATTATTTTTTGCGGAGTACACTTTATGGCTGAAACCGCAAAAATACTCAGTCCAAATAAAACAGTCTTATTACCAGATATTGACGCAGGATGTTCTTTGGCCGACGATTGTCCCTCAGATAAATTTAGAAAGTTTAGACAAGAGAATCCAGACCACTATGTCGTAAGTTACATAAATTGTACTGCAGAAGTAAAAGCACAAAGCGATCTCATTTGTACAAGCAGTAATGCAGTCTCATTAATTAAAAAAATACCTGAAGATAAAAAGATAATTTTTGCACCTGATCAGAATCTTGGGAGATGGGTACAGAAAAATTCAGGCAGAAACCTTAAATTATGGCCTGGCAGTTGCATTGTGCATGAATCATT
Source organism: Prochlorococcus sp. AG-418-G23 (assembly GCA_003214195.1). Taxonomy (GTDB): domain Bacteria; phylum Cyanobacteriota; class Cyanobacteriia; order PCC-6307; family Cyanobiaceae; genus Prochlorococcus_A. Next base: position 3,608 of record QCLY01000007.1, on the reverse strand, counting down.
TAGTGAAGAAGCTCTATTAAAATTAAAATTTCAAAATCCAGGGGCAAAAGTTATAGCTCATCCTGAATGTAGTCAAAATTTACTTATTCTTTCGGACTATATCGGATCCACAAGTAAATTGCTTGATTTCGTCCGCAAGGATCCATCTAATACTTATTTGGTATTAACTGAACCAGGAATAATTCATCAAATGAAAAAACACGAACCTAATAAAATCTTTATTGAAGTTCCAGATATAGATGGTTGTAAATGTAACGAGTGTCCATATATGAAATTAAATACCTTAGAAAAAGTTCTTGATTGTTTGAAAAATAATTCACCATCTATCGAACTTCACCCAGAAATAATAAAAAAAGCCTACGTACCAATAAAAAGAATGTTGGATATGAGTAATTAATACAATGAAAAGACTTTGTTTTCTTTATTAATTTTTTGAAGTGCACTTAGGTTTTTAGTGGCAGGGTTAAACTGACTTAACTGATTTTCTTTTTTAATTATATTTATTAGCTCATTTTCACCTGCTCTATATTGTTTATCTTTTCTCGTCCCAATTTCTCTTTGAAGAATAGGGGTAGTATTCATTTTTACTTCTATATCTGGAACAATTCCAGATTTATTTATATCAGTGCCGCTCGGAGTTAAATACTTAGCGACTGTTACAGTTAGCCCTGAACCATCAACTAAAGTTCTCATAGATTGAACAAGACCTTTACCAAAAGTTGTCTTCCCAACCAATTTTCCTCTTTTATTGTCTTTTATAGCCCCAGAAACTATTTCACTAGCACTTGCAGAACCCTCATTAACTAAGACAACTAGTGGCTTATTAGTTAAGGCTTGACCGTTTCCTCTTTTTGTAACTTTTAAACCATCTTTACTTAAGGTGCTAACTATTACTCCTGTGTTGATGAAGTGCCTTGAGATATCAATGCTCGATTCTAATAATCCACCAGGATTACTTCTTAAGTCAAGAACATATCCTGCAACTTTTTTTGTTTCTAGATCATTAATTGCATCTCTTGTCTCTTTTGATGCATTTGCATTAAATTGCTTAATTCTTACGTAGCCAATTAATAAATCGTTTTTCGTTCGGTTGACTTTACTTGAAACAGATTTTATTTCAATCTTCTCTCTTGATAAAACCTTGAAAAAAGACTTAGAACCTCTAAGAATTTCAAGCTTAACTTTAGTACCTCTTTGTCCCCTTATTAATTTCACGGCATCCTCTATATTCATCCCTTTCGTGGAAATATCATCTATAGATAAAATTTTATCTCTAGCTTTTATTCCTGCATTAAAGGCAGGTGTATCCTCTATGGGAGAAATAATTATTAAATCATCAGATTCTTTGTCTTTAACTATTTGGATACCAACACCAGTTAATTCACCAGAGGTATCGATTCTCATTTGATTAAATTCCTTAGGTTCTAAAAATCTTGTGTAAGAATCATCTAAGTTTGATAACATATCTCTAATTGCATCATATGCCTCATTACTGTCTGAATATTTTCTTGATAAAAATTCTTTTCTTAGCTTAATCCAATTAGATCTTTGAAATTTACCACTAGAATCAAGAAAATCTCTATAAACAATTTGCCAAACATGATCGATGACTTCTTTATAACTATTATTTAAAACTGTTGCTTCGGCAAAATTACCAAAGGAAATCCCAGAAAAGGTTGTTGCAAATAAAACTATAAATTTTTTTTTAAGCAATTTTCTTATTTGCAAAGTATCAACTTTAATTATTATAAAAAAAATTATTTAAAATTTCAAAATTTGACAAATCCTTAAGGATCAATCCACTTCCCATCATCCTTAATAAGTTGAATTAAAGCATTTACCCCCTCCTCTTCAGGAACTCTTCTAATCTCTTCTTTCCTTCTATATAAAGCAATAGTTCCTTTACCTTTCCCAACATAGCCATAATCAGCATCTGCCATTTCTCCTGGCCCATTTACGATGCATCCCATTATTGCTATATCTAAACCAGTCAAATGTGAAGTAGCATTCCTAACTTTGTCTACTACCTCTTCTAAATTGAAAAGTGTTCTTCCACAACTAGGGCAACTGATATATTCAACCATCGTTTTTCTTAATCCCAAAGATTGCAAAATTGAATAGCAAACTGGAATTTCCTTCTCTGGGGCTTCTGTCAAAGAGACCCTAATGGTGTCTCCTAATCCCTCTGCAAGTAGCGTTCCGATTCCAGCAGTACTTTTAATCCTTCCATAATCACCATCCCCAGCTTCTGTCACTCCTAAATGCAATGGATAATTATATCCTTCCAAGTCAAGTCTATCTGCAATCATTCTGTAAGCTGCCATCATTACCGGTGCTCTGGAAGCTTTCATAGAAATTATTATGTTATGAAAATCAAGCTCATCACAAATCTTGACAAACTCCATAGCAGATTCTGTCATTCCCAATGGAGTATCTCCATAAGTAAAAAGCATTCTCTCAGATAAAGACCCATGATTCACTCCAATTCTTAGAGCCTTGTTTTCAGTCTTTAAAACTTCAACCAAAGGAGTAAATCTTTTAAGTATTGTTTGTTTGATAGTTTCAAACTCCTCATCTGTATATTCAGTTCTTGTAGGGTCTGACTTCTCAAATACAAACAAGCCAGGATTAATTCTTACTTTATCAACATGTTTTGCAACCTCCATTGCAATTTTCATACCATTGTGATGAACATCAGCCACCAAGGGGGTTTTGATATTATTTTCTAATAATTTTTCTTTTATGTCCCCTACTGCTTTAGCATGTGCTAAGGAAGGAACAGTTAATCTCACTATTTCACAACCCACATCATGAAGCCTTTTGATAGCTAAGTAAGCATTTTCAACATCCATAGTATCTTCATTTATCATGGATTGAACTCTTACGGGATAATCACTCCCAATTGCAATATCACCAACCATTACTGTTCTGGTTTTCCTCCTCTCAATATGAGTTGAATATCTTTTGGAGAGACTATTAACCTCTTTTGATTGAGTTAATGACATTAAAATTCTTGATATTCAAAAAGGATTTCACTAAATTATACGGCATATAGTTTACCACTTACATTCTCTAGGTCTTTCAAAGTTAGATGGTAAGGTTTGTTGATTTCTTTTGAAGGAAATCTCAACAAATAAGATGGATGAAAAATTACCATAATTTCTCTCCCATCTTTTTTAATCCATTGACCTCTTAAATTACTTATAGGATCTTTAACTCCCAAAAAAGCACTCATAGCAGTAGATCCAGTAAGTAATATAAATTTTGGATCAACTAGCTTTATTTGCTGTAATAACCAAGGTTTATGAATATTAATTTCTCTAGCAGTGGGTTTTCTATTATTTGGTGGACGACATTTAATAACATTACAAAAATAAACATCCTTCTTATAGTCAATACTGGCTTTTATCAATAATTGGTTTAGTAATTTGCCAGATTTACCAACATAAGGTTTTCCTTCTAAGTCTTCCTGTGCTCCAGGTGCTTCACCAATTATTAATAAATCTGCAAATACACTTCCTCTTCCAATAACTAAACTTTTCACCGAAAATAAAACTTAAAATATTTTTATCTTAAGGACTCACAACATGAAAATAAAATAGATTAAG
>QCLY01000006.1 GCA_003214195.1 Prochlorococcus sp. AG-418-G23 | reverse complement strand
CTAAAAATGCAGGTCTGGCTTCCATTGAATTTGACATATCCACTCTATCTCCACCCCATGTGAGAATTTGGCCCTCAAGCATAGTCTTCATCCAAACATACTGAGCCTGATCAATTGCGTATCTATTTTCTAACTGTTCAAGGTCAAGTTCTCCAAAAATTGCCGCCCCAGGATCATAAGTTTCCGTTATCTCTTTATATTTACTTGAGACTAGACTTTTCGCATAAGTTTCACATGCAAGCCAAGGTTGAAGGCAACTTGGCGTGAATCCTAAAAATTCCTTGAAAGATTTATTACTTATCTCTTCATTAGCTAGCATCGCGCCCTTGAAAATATCATTTGAATTTTCCAGATTTTTTCTAAGATTCTCAGATCCTGAATTAGAAATTCCGACCCCATAGGTATACATATCTTTTCTAAAAGCGGGATAGCCTCCAAACAATTCATCTGAGCCCTCTCCTGTCATAACGACCTTATAATCGAGCTCATTTACTCTTTTACTCATAAGGTACTTTGCAATTGCAAGAGTGTTATAAATAGATCTTTCAGTAAACCATAGAACCTTTTCAAAATTCCCATAGAGATCTTCTCCATTTATTTTTAAAATCTCATGATCTGCATTGGTTGCGACAGCCATCTCTTTTGCTATCGAAGTTTCATCATATCTTTCATCACTGAAACCAATCGTGAATGCCTTGACTGATTTTTGACTTATGGCAGAAGCCAATCCCAAAATTGAGCAACTATCAATTCCACCGGACAAATAACAGCCGACAGGAACATCAGCGACCATTCTTAATTCAACTGCTCTCAACAATTCTTTTCTAATATTTTCAATAAAATATTCTTCACTTTTATCTCTTTCATAAGTGTTTTTCTTAGGGAAATTTATATCCCAGAATTTTTCCTCTGTTATCTGAAATTTATTATTTACTCTTTTGACCTTAAGGATATATCCGGGTTTAACTTGTTTAACTCCGGCGAATGCTGTAGAGCCAGGTACCATTACCTGCATCAATTGATGAACCAGTCCTTCACCCGTAAATTTCCTTTCAACTGATGGATGGGCGAATAATACTTTTAATTCAGAGCCAAATATTAAGGAATCATCGGTCTCAATCCAGTATTGAGGTTTAATCCCAAAACGATCTCTTACAAGATAAAGACAATCCTGTTCTGCATCAAACAATGAAAAGGCAAATTCTCCTCGCAGATAAGATAATGATTCATCAATGCCATATTTCTCATAAAGCCTAAGTAATATTTCAGAATCGCTTTTTGAAGAAAAGCTTACGCCCTGTGCAACAAGATCAGCCCTGATTCTCTGAAAGTCATAAAATTCACCATTATGCGCCATCAGAATATGATTTTCGGCACCACCAACAAAAGGCTGTCTGGCTCGATTTTCATTTAAATCTATTATTGATAATCTCGCATGACAGAATCCTACAGAAGCATCATCTGATAATTTATATCCAAAACCGTCAGGTCCACGATGGCTTTGAATAGCCGCCATATTTACAAGAATCTGAGGTTCAACAGATTTATTTTTTGATTTATTAAAAACCCCGCCTATTCCACACATCTAGTTAAACGACATCCATCACTCTTGTTGTTCTATCCATCAGACAGGTAAGTAATGCCATTCTTACAAATACCGCTCCTCTTGACTGAGCAAAATACCAATTTTTTGAGGTCTGATCAAGTGATGTTGACAATTCAGGTCCACGAGCAAGTGGATGCAATATTATGGAATCTTTTTTAAATGGCAACTCACTGTGCAATTTAAATGAACTTCCATGAACCTCATAATTTTCTCCTACCCATGCAATTGCATTTATATATGTAACGTCCAGGGAAGGCAGTACTTTTTGCATATCACTCTCAAGCTCTATCTTTAGATCAGATTCAATAAGTTGTTCCAGCTGGCCTTCATCAAATAGATCGTTCTGATCAATGGATTTTTCATCGTAAATCACAATAATTTTTTTTATGAAATATGGAAACTTGCAGAATAATTTCAGAAGAGATCTGACTGTTCTCATACGTGATGGAACTCCGATGATACCAATGGTTATTTTTTCACTTTCATCAATTGATTTGTTAACCAGATGAGGTCTCCATTTAAAAATCGTATAAAGATCAGCCATCGCCTGAGTGGGATGTTCATCGATTCCATTACCGGCATTGATAATTGGGATTCTCAATGATTTTGTCATTTCAAAGATCGCCTCATTGTCACTTTCTCTGAGGACAACGCAGTCACCGTAGTTATTAAACATATGAGCAATATCCAGATGGGATTCTCCCTTGGCAATTCCAGTGGAACTTTTATCGGTGATATTTATTGAATCGCCCCCCAGCCTGTGCCATGCACTGTCAAAGGATAACCTTGTTCTGGTGCTTGGTTCATAGAAGGCATTTATGAGTATCTTTCCCTTGAGGGGACTGTTATGGGAAATATATCTGTTTGGGTTACTTTCAAATTTTGCCGCTAGCCTGAAAAGTTGCAGAAGACAATCTTTACTGAAGGGGTCTATGGAAATTACATGTCTGTCCAATAACTCATATAGAAATTCCGCTCTTTCCTTTATTTCAGATAATAAATTCTGAGGATGAGTGAAGCCGTAAATATCAGGTCCGATTCTTGAAAAAGAAAATGATTTTTCCTTATGTAAGGTTTTTACTTTATATGATCCCAAAATATTAAAGTTCTAAAATTTGTACCGATAACTACATTTTTATAAACAAAAACCAATAAAGACAACTAATTACAAAGAAAAATCTCAGAAAAAGTCCAATTATTATAAGTTTCTGTATAGATGTAATACAGGAAATAAATAAAATATTAAAAACTAGAGGTCCTATCCTCTGAAGTTTAGATCGACTATCAATCAAAAAAAGTTAGAACTAGAATTATTAGCTATTAATTAATAAAGAATATTAATGAACCTAAAAATCAATATAAATTTTTTAGAAAAATATTTAGCTAATTTTGTAAATGATATTGAATATAAAAGGATTACTAAAAAATTAAAAGAATATGATTTAGTGGCGGACGTTGATGATCAAAGATTTCATCATTTTTGTTCTTAAACTTAATTGTATGGTCGAGATTGAAAAACATCATTATTTACGACCTTATTAAAATAGACACTAGGTCGTATAGAGGAGCGCTAGGGGGAGCGCTAAGTTCTATAAAGATCTTGTATGATCTTCGAAGATTTAGCAATAAGCTGTCTCAAACTCGTTCCACCATCTATAGTTAGTCTAGGCTATAACTAAAGTATCAAGGTTTTCTTAAAAATAACGCCCAGTGCTTTGGGAGCACTAGGTCGCAGGTTCGAATCCTGTCGCCCCGACTCTTAAAAACCAAGTCATACTAGAGAGTTACCCAAACTCTCTTTTTTTATGTTTATGTCTCAAAGTGAGAAAGGGGAGCTGTAGGGGGAGCTCACAGGATGTACTTTGATGTATTTAGTGCCTAGAAATAGCTCCTGAAGATACTTGTTTTCTTCCACCCCTCATCCAGTAGTTGTTTGTATTCCTTCCGAGCTGCTTCGATAATTTCAACTCTGCTTCCTTTCATAACTGGTTTACTACTTCTCTTATAAACACAACCATAGGAAATCATCATTGCATCAATACTAGGACTAGGCTTCGATACATCTTCAAATGGTTCAAATACTTTTATTCTTGATCTGTCTTTATTTATAAGAGTAAATTTTTCCATTACTACTTATATGTATTGAGTAATGCTATGTAAATTCCCAACAATATGAATATTAACATGCCTACACCGATAGCTTCATTTGGTTGTTTATTCCAAAGCTCCTGAAAATATCCCATAAAAAAATTCGCTCTCTAGTGAAGAATACTAAAGAAAATAATTATGGAACGAATAGATAAAGTATTACGAAGAAATTGGAAAAATAATAAAAGATTTAACTCTCTCTTATGTGGACAAACAAGGTGAGCTTTGGGATGATAGAAAAAAAGAATGGGAGAAAATTTGACAACTAAAGTGGAGGATACTTCTTGGCAGAAAGAGTTCTTGGAGATGAAGTCACATTCAACCTCAGACGTAAGACTTCTAATGCAAGGTGCAAAAGGATTCAGAGAGGCTTGGCACTTAGGTACTCTGCATGAAGAATACAAAATCATGAAACGTCGAGAGCACCAACAACAGCAGTAACTAAATAACGAATACCAAAATACAAAAAGCCAAATTAAGTATCAAACTTAAGGTTTTAGAAGTAAATTTCATAAACAAAAAAAGGGCGACAGATTCGCCCTAAATAAAAAAGCTTGATAATCCCCATCACCCAGCTCTTTTAAAAATCCTAGCACTATATATGGTGTTTGTAAGTATTAAAAATTACCTATCGATGGGGTTGTTTGTTCCTTTTTAATTTGTCATGATAGAAATCCCCATCATCCAGGCTCGCAAGGGTCTTTTTTTTTGCCTGTAAAAACGATTCAAAAAGCAACATATACATATAACAATCTCTCTAGATACACAAAAAATCCATCACAAAGTATTAGGATAGTTTTTACTAAAGGTAAGGTATTCAATATGTCTCTAAAGAATCAAACTAATGATATTTATCCATGGGATTATCAAATTGGAGATGATAATTTCCAATTAGAACCTTGGATTCTAGAGAAAGGGAAAGAATTTGTGTCTATTGAGAAAAATATAGATAACAAAGGTTTTTTTTACTTACAAAAGAATAAGGAGAAACGTCTTTCTCTTAACTCTTTACAAATAAAATCAACTTATAATCAATTGATGAATTTTGGTTATAAGTTACGAATAAGCAATCTCTAATTTTCTTTTGATTTATAGTAATAATCTTCAGAATCGCGATGTAATAATAACTAATTATTCCTATTAAATTTATTGTATTTTTTATTGTTGGGTCTGTCTCTTTTCTCAGCTTCGTTGACCCTTATCTCTCTTCCCATCCATTCAACATCTTGAAGATCATCAATAGCTTTTTTTTCGGAATTATAATCATTTAAATCCACGAAAGCGAAACCTCTTTTTCTTCCTGTTTCTCTATCAAGAGGTAAATAACATTTTTTAACTACTCCATAATTGCTAAAAAGTTGTTCAAGATCTTCGACCTCAGTTTCCCAAGATAAATTTCCAATAAAAATAGTCATTTCTTTAATTTTTTTTGAAGGTATAAATAGTTGCTTTGGACTAGTGAAGTTATCTCCAATCAAATGCTTCCATTGTTCTTACTCTAACTCTTTATTCGCTATGCAACGAGTAGAAAAACTTATATATATATTAAAAACCAATTGCTCTTCTCAGCTTTGCAGCCTCATCTAAACCTTCCATAATTGTAAATGTAGAATTTTCAGTAGCTTCTTTTCTTAGCTTTGAAAGTTCTCTATATTCTTCAGATTCATAAGCTTCGACCGCATCTTTCATGGAAGGGAATTCACAAATAACGGCTAAATCAGCATCCTCTGTCCTCTCTTTTCCTTGAGGCTCTGTATCTTTTGCAAAGACTTGGCCTCCAACCTCTTTCAGCCATGGTCCAACTTTATTTACATATTTATCAAATAAATCTTGATTAATTATTTTTGCAGTCGATATCCAATAACCTTTAGCTCCTCTTTTATTCATTTATTTATCTATGTATTTCAAATAGACTACATCATTTCGTGTTGATCAAATTTATTTTTTAACTTTGCTGCTTTATGGATTAATCCAACTGCTTCTTTTCTTCCTGTCGCTTGTTGCGCCTGGCGCATTAAGTCAGCATATTTTTTGTTTAGTTTTTTCATTTGTTTGTTTGTTTAGTGTCAAAGACACAGGCTTAATAAGTGACTGTCATTTTTTGAATTAGCTCTATTGAATAGATCAACACAACTTGTTTATCAGAAAGTATTTGACTCTTGCAGGTGGGATTCTTTTTCAAAAATTCTTTAGCTAGTCAATATTGCTTAGTCTTATCTCTACCTGAGATTAATTAACAATAACACAAGAACAAAAATAGCTATTTGAAAGATGATTAACTCTCTAAATACCTGCAAATAAATTCAAAGTTTTCGTAGTCCATAGTTATTGTCTTAAACCTATCTGTTTCTATTTTTCTATTCCCAAAATTCTGCAATTCAACTTTAATAGATGGATGTTTTATTGAGTACGATGGAGTAAAGCCAATACGCTTTGCACGTTTATGCAAATCCTTTTTAAGTCGGGGATCACAGCCACAGAACAAGATAGTTGGCCTAGAAGAATTACCTATGGAAGCATCAGTAATTCTTTGTTCTAAATCGGATGCAATATTTTCGAGAACTTTCATTTAAATTTTTTTACTTCGAGAGACATAATTAATAACCAATATTATTTCTAGGGTTAGTTATGTAAATTATTAAATTTAGAACATAATTAGCAGGCAAGTTTAATGGTTTCAAAAGTAGCAAAGCAATTCCTTGAGTTAAGTTAAATCCTTTTTCTTCCATAAATAAAAGAAGGGGTTCATTTATACATTGTAAAAAGATTGTCAATTAATAAATTGGTCAAACGGTCTTGAATCAACAACTTAGTAACTTAATTAAATTATTAAAAACTAGTATTTATTTAGTAACTTATCGTATATGAAAATAATTTTAAAAAGTGAAACTTCACTAGGTCTAGAATCCTACGAAGAACTAGGTTTTAATTCCGAAGAGGAACTTGAATTAGAAATTTCTAAACTTACTAAATTTAGGCCTGAATTTGATACTAATTTGGAATAAGTTGATAGCGGTTCAAAAAGTAAAGGTTTAATTTAATATTCTCTATTTTTTAATTATTGGTTTTAATTTGATTCTCCCAAGTTAATTGCTCAACAACCATTAAAAAAGTCAGCCTGTATCCCTACTAGCTGACTTTCATGACGATGTAAGTTTTGAAAAACTATACGAATGTATTTGATGTTGTGATGCTTAAAACAACTGCAACAAAGAATATGTAAGGAACCACCTTGAGGGGTACATATCCTTGTTTTTTAGATATAAAATCCATTTATACAAATCCCGGAATAATTTGTCCAGTTGTTAGATATGCGCCAATAAGAGCAATAAAGCCAATCATCGCGAATCTACCATTGAGCTTCTCAGCTACAATTTTTTCCTTCTCAACTGTTTTTGTTTCGTTCATTTGTTTGGTTGGTTGTTTAGCTAAGATGCTTCCTAATGCAATCTTGATACAAATCTAATAATAGAAAAATATAAATGTGAGTATAATTACTTACTCTCATACCCTCTATAAGCTGTACTTATTAGACTTTTTTAGATTTTCTCAATTTTAAAGGAAAAATTATTCAATAAAAGTTAAAAAGAGAATTAATAGCTATTAATAAATAAAGGATATTAATGAAACAAAAAATCAATATAAATTTTTTAGAAAAATATATAGCTCATTTTGTAAATGATATTGAATATAAAAGGATTACAAAAAAATTAGAGGAATATGATTTAATGGCTGACGTTGATGATCAAAGATTTCATCACTTTTGTTCTTAAATTTAAGTGTATGGTCCAGAGTTAAAAACATTATTTCTGCGACCTAGTTAACATGAGGCACTAGGTCGCATTACTGATATTTATTGAGTAATCGATTATAAATTATGAACAATACTATTAATCCACCAATACCATAAGCTGCATGAGTTGGGTCATGATGATCCTGCCAAAGCTCTTGTAGTGGGAGGAGTAAGCTTTTCAATTAATAATTAACTAATTTTCTTTTTCCATCTCTAATTTCTATTTTATTTATTCTTAACCCAATAAAAGCAGCCCAAATAACTGCAAAGAGAACTGGTAAGAAAATGATTGCAAGTTTCATCATTGGCTTAATCCTAATTATTTGCTCACAAGAATAACCTTTAAATAAATAGGAAAAAATAGGTACTTTATCTAATTAAGCAGCATCATATTCTTCATCTTCAAGCTCTCTCATAAATCTTTTATCTAATAAGTAAGCGTCTAAAAGCTCTGCTGCCATCAGTATCTCAGGAGCATTTTTAGATACTTCTTGTGGATCTTTGTCTAATAAGTAATTATCTAAAAGCTCTAGATTGTTATTTTCTTTAATTTCTTTATCGCTGTCTAATAGCTCTTTTATGTAGTTATATACAAGCTTTTTATCGTACCCACTTTCTCTAATTTCTTTCAACATTTCGATTGGAATTTTCATAATCGTCAACCCCTATGAGAAAGCCTATATACGCATACTTACGAATAAATAAGTAAAAAGCCAGTATTTTTAGAAGTTATTTTTAATCTTTAGGCCATTGATGGGGAACTAGCCCACCTAATGCAGCTATTTGCCTGCCATTTGCGTGTTCACTTTTTTGCGTGTTTTATATTATTAGCTGAGACTTACTGTTATAACTGAATCGGGGCGACAGGATTCGAACTTGCGACCTAGTTCTCCCAAATTACTAGGTCAAGAAGAGCTATAACTAGAATTTAAGGCTACAACTTCAGTTATAAGCCCTTTTTTCTTATAAAACCTTATAAGACTTTCTAATGCTTAATAGATTTTTCCCTAAATTTTCCCTAAAGTTGACCTAGTGCACTATAAGGTTAGAAGGTGCCAAAACAAATAAAAAGGTCGTAAATAGTGAGCGTTTAATTTATTCTTTTTTTGGGTTTTATTTGCGATAAATGTTGCCTGCTCAACGAAATATGAAATTTATTGTTTAGGAAATGGACAACTTGGGTATAACTCCAGTATTCCACTTTTGATAAACTCCATTTCACTTTTAGATAAGTATTTTTTTCTTGCATTGTAGGAGTATTGATCTGCATACTTTTTTGCTATCGAATAAGGTAAATTATTTTCATCATGCATTTCACAAAGTGCAGTAAACATTCCAAATATCATTATTTGCTCTTCCTCTTGTGTTAAAGCGGCAAAACTTTGACTTGTTAATGCGATAGTTGCAAGACTAAATGATGATAAAAGAAATAAGAATTTACGCATCAATGTTTTTTTAGTAAATCCCAATATTAATTTCATATTTAATACTTACATAGCAATTTACTAATGAGGTTAGCAAACAACTCTATCTATTTATATAAGGTAGGCTTATATCCTAAAAAATTCAATAAAATTTTATAAAGTCTAGGGAAACACCATAAGGAAACCCCCTAAAAAGGAGGTCATTTCCCCTAATTTTTCCCTAAGCCAAATTAGGCAATCGCTGAAAAGCCAGTCGGGGCGACAGGATTCGAACCTGCGACATAGTGCTCCCAAAGGACTCGATCTATCAAAGGCAATTTCCGCAAAATCGTAGTAATAGTCTTAATTATTTGCAGAGGTTGGGACAAGTTTGAGACTCAATATAGTGATATCTTCGAAGATTTTATAAGGTCTTTATAGGTTCTAGATCCCCCTACAGATCCCTCTTCTTCTTACGCCCGAACTACCCTACAGGAATAAATGATGATCCATAACTCCTATCTTTTTTAATGATTTTACCGACATAAAGTTTCCTTATTTCTTCAGGAGCTTTTCTACCAACAAATTCCCATTTACAAGTAGACAATCTTTCTGGATCCAATTCTCTTGTGAAATATTCTTGAATACCAGCTGGAACCCAACTATGTATCTCATAAACTTCTTTAACAACTCCTTTAAATGTCGCATAAGCATATTTTGAATCTCCTGAGACTGTCATCATGCTTTTTGGCCAAATCCCCCTTGTATATTCAAAAATTTCTAAATCTCCAAATGTTGGCTTAAAACATTTGTTGATAAGAATTGAAACCCCTTTATGTTCAGGTAAAACTTCAACTGTCTTTTCAGTTAACAGATTAGTTAATTCAGCAAGTGGTATCCTCTTACAATTTTCTCCCTGTCCCCTTACCAAGTTTGCCAAATTATCTATACCCATTAAATCGATGCATGCCGATTCAATCAATAATGCTGTCTGGCTGTCTAATCCATAAGCGAGAATATCGATGCTAAGTTTTTTTTCTAATAATAAATTTGTAATTTTTCTATTTTTTGTTTTAGAAATATCTTCAAGATTATTTAAATGAGCAAAACATCTATCACCCTTACCTTTCCCTATATATATTGGGATTCGTTTATTGTCTTCTGAAATCTCACAATAAACATAAACATAAGTCTTTAAATCGCGAAGAAAATTTGTCCTCTCATTGCCTAATAGAGGTAAGAGAGTTTTCTTTAAATCATCGACTTCTTTTTGGATATCTTTTAACAAGAGATTCCTTTTTAGTTTTAATTATATTTTAAAAATTTATTCCAGGCTTCTAGTTTTGATAAAGACCAATAAAATTGACAGTCGATCTAAACTTAGAGAGATAAACACTTTTTTTTATGACAGATCGAGAAACAATTGAATCTATGTTGTATGAGTTAGCAACACCACAAAAAATGGGCTCATTTTTTGTAAATAATGCCACTTCAGATTTCTTACTTATCAGACCTAGTGGAAATCCAATAAGTGCAAAGGGATTCGAAGAAATGATGAATTCTGGCGATGTTGTTCAGGAAAAAGCAGAAATTACAAAAATTCATAAGTTTGAATTTCTTTCTGCCGATGTAGCAATGTGTGTTTTTACTCTTGGGTCAAAATTCTCTTTCAAAGGAACTCATAATGATGATTTACCAACCGTGACTTCTATCTTCAAAAAGATTAATGGGATTTGGAAAATCCATTGGATGCAAAGATCAACAGGAGATTCAGATCTCTCTATGTGGGATTAGCAAGTAATTAAATAGTCAGAATATGTACGGCATAGCAATTACTTATGGTGTTATTAGTATGTTATTACTGGGGGGCTTTGCGTATCTAACCTTCAAAATGACTTTTAAAAATGAAAAAGTGTGATTTATGCAATAAAGAGGATGAAATCCATTATCGAGTTAAATCTATAAATTACAAAAGTTGGATTTTTTGCTGTACGGAGTGTTGGCATATTGTTTCAAAAGAAAGTCAATATTCTTATGGTGGAACAAGAAAATCTAAAAAGAAGTAATGATTAGTAAAGAAGAAGAAAAAAATTATAAAAAATCCAAAATAAGTAAAATTTGGAATTTTCTTATTTATGGAAGCACAATTGCAATTGGTGTTTTTTTAATCTGGTTATATTCTGCCTATATATTTATAAATAAATGAAACTCTTACTACTTGCACCGCTAAATTAATTACGATTGACAGTCGATCTAACTTAGAGGCATAAAACCCTCTTTTTTTATGAATAGAAGATTTATTGCTGAAAAGATTATGACTCTAATTATTTCTTTGATTGGTTAAATCAAAAGCTTGATGGTCTTATTTTGCAGTAATAGGAAAACACACTCATCAACAATGACATTATTTAATCCTTAAGATGGAATAATGGAGACAGAGCAAAAGCTAATAAAATTACTTCTTGATAAACCAAATTCAAAAGATATTTTATTATTAGCTACAAAACTTGAGGGCAATTCTAATTTCATTCTTAGTAAAGAAATTGAAAAATTACAGGGAATATGGGAGTTAAGGTGGAGCAGTTCTAATGCTCCATTTTTAAATTATTCTCCATTAGTAGATAATCTACAAATCTTGGATCCTTTAAATTCAAGTGCCATGAACTTGCTTAAACCAAGAGGTATTAATGCAATTGTTGGGACCGGTATCATAGCCAAGTTAAACCCAATCAATGATATTAGGGTTGGAGTTAAATTTACTCATGCTGGATTAATAGGTCCCCAAATAGGATTCAATAAAGTAAAAGCATTAGCAGAAATAAAAAAAGAGCAAAAAGGATGGCTAGATATCACCTATTTAAGTAAGGAGCTAAGAATATGCAGAGGAGATAAAGGGACATTATTTGTATTAAAGAAAAGAAGCGATGAAAAATTATTCAAAAGATTCCAAGGATTTATTGATAAGATATTGAGTAAAAAAGAATTAGCTTAGCTACTAATACAAAAAAAGGATTTTAGACCAAAATAAATATATGAATAAAGAACATTGGCTAATAAATTCCAGAAGATCAAGAGTAAAAAGATTCACAATAAATAAAAAGAACAAAGATAAATTCTTCGAATATATGTTTGTTGATACTGGAAAAATAGTTGGGGTATTAGGAAAAGAAACACCAGCAATGCAAATGAGGGAAGAATTAAAGATTGAAAAGGCTAGAGAAGAATGGAAAAAATTAATTAGTCAGGGTTGGAGAGTAACACCAGAAGTATGGCTATAACGGGCGACACACCCTCCAAAGTTATCCAAAGATATACAAATCCTCGCCCGCTGAGATTTTAAGACAAATGAGAAATTAAAAAGCGAGTTGGGAGACTAGATAGTATAACTTGGTTTTTAAGAGTCGGGGCGACAGGATTCGAACCTGCGACCTAGTGCTCCCAAAGCATCCGTTAGACAATTTGCGACAGTAGGCCAAATAAACAAGTGAAGCTATAGCTTATGAGTTGGTATTAAAAAAAATTTGTGAGTCTTAAAAAATAGAAAGTTATAGCAAGGTTGTCCATAAATAAGCAAAATCTTGCTCAAATCTCGCTCAAAAGAAATCTAAAGATAATGATTTGCTTAGTTCTTGGAATAATATTTTCTTATTGACATAAGAATTAAAATAAAAAATAATAAGGTTGAAAAACTTATTTTGAGAAAATATTTTACCCTTTTTATTACATCGATATTTTGTATCGCATGTAGTAATACAAATAAAAATATCTATAAGGAAGTTGCAATTCCAAATTTAGAACAATTTCAAATCTGTACCGAATATGGGGAAGTTAAAAATAATTTTAGAATGTTTAGTTGTAGTGAAAAAGATTTATTTACAGAATTCCCCCTAATAAGTGAAGATGAGATTCATATCAAATTTACTTTATTTAAGGTAGTAAATGAAATATCAGACTTAACCTATTACTCAACTTATCAAATGTATTTAAGTTGTAATAATAAAGAAGTATCAAATAGATTAGTTGATTCTAAAGAAACTAGAAATGGAGAAACAGTTGATTTAGATAATATTGAAACTTCTGAAGGTATGAAAAAAAAATATAAACTTAAAAGCTATAATAAAAAACATAAAAAAATGATAATGCTATATAGAGAAAATTGTCCTGTAAGAGAAGGCTATGAAAGAATTGCAGCGAATCAATATGATTTTAAAAATTTAATAAAAAAAGGAAATTATAGAAATATTTCAGTATTTGATGGTTGGGATGATCAGTATACAATTACATTAGATTGTAAGAAACTTTTATTAGGTATAGATGGTCCACCAAAAGTTGCAATTCCACCTAAATCTCTTGCCGAGGAAGTCTTTAAAAAGGCATGTTGAAATTTATTAGTAATGTATTCTGAAAATAAATAAATTGCTAAATATTGAAGAACAATACTATTTAGCGATGTGGATTGAAAATTGGAGAGGTACTTATGGCGATAAAAAATCCTAATAAATTCATAACTATTAATGTCGAGAGGTCTCAAAAATATCACTTCTCAAAAAAAAATAAAGAATCTAATTTAAAAGTATATGAATTAGATAATGTATCTTAGTAAGAATTACCCAAAATCTACTGAATAATCTCCACCTCCATGATGAGTTATGGTAAGAAAATCTCTCCCATATTTATCTAAAATTTCCTTGGTGATTTTTTCATCTGAATTAATACCCAATTTTTTTCTTAAATATCGACCAAGTACTGCACCTTCAGGAAATGACCTTATATTTTTATATCTATTACCCTTAGATTTGCTTGGCACAGTACCTTGAAAACTCATGGGCATGGTTAGTTCATCTTTTTCGAAGCAAAAAGTTGCATTTGGAATATCAGATTTCCCTTCTTTACCTTGACCCATTCCAGCTTTTTGATTAATCCCATCATTTGGGAAAAATTTTGGGATTGCCTCTATTAATTTCGTACTTATTGATAATTCACAATCATCTTTATTGACTTGACTTGTTTCGCTATATCCATTAATTCTCCCAAATTTATTTTCATTTGTAGCGTCATGAAAATATAAATTTATCTTAGGAGGATCATTTTGAAGAATCTTGTAGTTGCGATTTTTAACACCAATCTCATCTCGGGGCATTACTTTTTTATAAACATCGACGTTTTTTTGTTTATTCTTATTTGATTCTTTTATTTCATAATCTCTACATAAAGTACTATTAGCGATATTGTTTTCCAAGAAGTCATAAGTTCTCTTAAAATCTTTACTGTCAATTTTATAAAGAATTTCTGTTCCGTCCTGAGTTAAACCATCCCTCGAGAAGTTCGCAGATCCTGATAAAACTTCAACGACTTCCCCCTCCTTTAACCAACAATATATTTTTGCATGACAATATTTTTCCTGAAAAAATACATTCACATCTGCATGATTCTGGTATAAGAAGCCGGAATGTCTTGCTTTTCTCTTGCCGTCCCTAATTTGACAACCATATATTAGTGTTAATTTAATATTTGTTAGTGCTCTTAATGCCTCTACAGCACATGGACTAGCATATCCTCCTTGAATAATTAACTCATCTGCCCTATTTTTTTCTTCTCTTTCAGAAATTATCTGTAGTAAGTCTTTAGTAAAAGCGGAAGTCATTATTTCTATTAATTTCTATTAATTTCCATTTTCTATTTTTATTTTAATCAATTACTTTAAATAAAAATTTTATTCAACAAAAGGATAATGATGGATCTATTGAAATATATGAATCAGAAGGCATACAAACAGAGTAATAAAATACTTAAAAAGTAGAACTTGATAAACAAATAAGAACCAAAGAATATTTATGAATAACTAAGAATAACTTTGAATACTCCCGCAATTGTCGGCGTCTTTTCGGCTGAAGTAACCGACATAATTTCCAATAAAAAAGCGAGTGTGGGTAACTTGCTAGTATGACTTGGTTTTTAAGAGTCGGGGCGACAGGATTCGAACCTGCTACCTAGTGCTCCCAAAGAACTAGGCGCGTTTAAGCTATAGCTGAGACTTATTGTTCTAACAGTACTTTATTAAAAAAAGTATGGACTAGAGCGGTCTAATTAGTTGTGATATGCGTGTCATTTACGTGCCTTATGGTGGAACTTTCAAGGGGATTTTTGTCGCCCCTTTTTACGCAAGTAGTAAGCATTTAATATAAATATATTTTTTATATTTAATGACCCATAAGTTTTATTTGTAAAAGTAATCCTAAAATATTTAAAAAACCTTTTTGATAATGAAAATTATTCCTTTTATATTTTTAATTTTAGGATCCCTTCTTGAAATTTTTGATGCAATTCGTTCAGTTCTTAGTATTTTCACGGCTGAGTTCATAAGTATAACAAGTATTATTATTCAGGTCTTATTTTTTCTTTTAGCAATAATTTTTTCTTTAATTAATATTTTTAGTAATCAAGAAAAAACTGTATATTTTTTCATTACAGTTCTTTCTCTGGCCTTATTTATAGCTCGAGTAGGGTGGTTAGTTAATTGGTTAAATTAAGATCCTCTTAGTAAATATAAAAAATTGATCAACCGTCAATCATGATTAATTAAGAGGTGCTAATAGTAAGCGTTTCATTTAACTTCTAGATATACATCAGGTGACCACATTGCTTTTATTGTTTTATTGCAAATATCAACAGTAAAAGTTTCAATGTTTGCTGTATGAGTTGGCATATCTTCCTTGGCATAAACTCTAAAAATACATTCTCTTTGTTTGTAGATGAAATACCAAGGATGTGAATAATAGGTGTTATTAATAAGCTTGTTTTCTAACTGTTTACCATAGTTTTCATTTACCAATCGCAATGCAGTTTCCTCGTTTTCAGTAAAAGGAGAATTTATGAAACTGACTTTATATCTTGATGCTGGTTCTGCATTAACAGCAGGAGGTAAAACGAAAGCTGTTAGTAGTGGGAGGAGTAAGAGTTTCATTTAGAACAAATTCAAAGTCTTGTTAACTTTTTTACATTTACCTTTTGAAGCGATTGGACTACTTTCATCCGTCGAATGAAGAAAAATATTTCCAGTTGTTCTATCTATTGTGATATCTCTTACACTACCAAATAAAATTTTATCTTTAGTAAATAAAGCGGTATATGTAAATGCAGGCCCAGAGCCATATAAATAGGTCACTTTTCTTTCACTCTCGTTAAGTGTGATTTCAATATCTCCTAAATAACCATCTAAATTACACTCAAGGTAAATAACCTCTGCAGTAACAGCAGTAGGTAAAGCGATTGCAGCTAGTGGTGGGAGTAGTAAGCGTTTCATTTTTTATCTTATTGTTATGCCATCAGGTAATGGAATTCTAATACAATCATCTTTATATCTTTCTTTGTAGCCATCAGAATATCTATATGATGATTTTGATTTTAACTTATCTAAATCAATTAAATATTTACCATAAATTTTTTCATTAACAGGATAGTATTCAGTTTCCTCTATTTCTAAAATATTCCCATTTAATTTCGATTCATATACAAATTTGCTTTCACCTTCAATAAATACTTCTAAGGGATATAACTCATTTTTATCCATGTCACGTTCGTATAACTTACCAGATTCTTTATTGAAGATCCACGGATATTTAGTCTCGTAAATTTCATCGACACTTAATGATAATTTATTTCTTTTTGCACAAAATAAAACATCTATTACTTCTAACTCAGATATATCTGTCTTAGGCGAACAAGCACTTAGAACTAATATACAAATTGCTAATGGGGAGGCTAATAACTTATTCATATTGAAAGAAATTTAAACTTAAAAGTTAATAAAATAAATCATGTCATATTTATTACATGTAATTGTTTGTTTGTCTTTATCAATTTAATAATTAGCAAATAATTATTAAGCTAAAAATAGAAAACCAAGTATTTAGAAGGATGTTAAGTGCTTTGGGAGCACTAGGTCGCAGGTTCGAATCCTGTCGCCCCGATCAGTTATAGCAGTAAGTCTCAGCTAATAATATATTTACCCTAAAAAGTAGAGTGCCCAAAAAGTGCCCAAAAGTTATTTCAAAATTTATAGTAAATAGACAATTTCCTATAAATTTTAAGAGACTATAAGAAATAATATCTTTTGTGGGATATATTATTATCAATAAAATTTAGAGAAAATAATGAGATCGTCTTTAATTTTTGGTATTGAACAAATATTTTTAATGTCTAAAGAATCAATAAAAAAAATAGCGAGGGCAATCTTAAGAAAAAAGAATTTAGTAAGAAACCAAGAATTAATCCTTGAAATATACGAAGAAAGGAGAAGATTAATTCTTAAAAAATTAAACAATCTTGATTTGGATAGATACTGCACCTCATTTGATTCTCTTAGGTGGTCATTAATTGATAATCAAATTATTTTAAATGGGAATAGTATTGTTAAGAAAAAATTTTATGAAATTCTTTCAACTTTTATTCTTGAATCAAACCCAACTAAAGTAGTCGAAATTGGAAGTGGGGCTGGACATAACATCTTGTTCTTAGCCTCAAGATTTAAAGAATTAGAATTTGTTGGAATAGATATCTCGCCTACTTCAATATATCTTGCTCAAGAGGCGGCTAAAAAATTCAATATCAAAAATGTGACCTTTATCGTGGGGGATTTAGCAGATCCTCAAACTTATAAAACGAATTTTGATTCTAAGAATGCTATTTTCAGTGTTCATGCACTTGAAGAAATGCCACGGATATATAAAACAGTAATTAATCAACTAAATGCAAAAAAAATTGAAAATATATTACTCCTTGAGCCAATATTTATGTTTAAGATATCTCGTCTCACAATTGACATTGCAAGATTACTCCGTATTTTCTTCAAAGATAGACTAATTGGTTTATTAAAATTTACTAAGAAAACAATGAAGAAAAACTACATTATAAAAGTTGTTGATTTATCAACTGGTTCTAATCCTATTAATCCAACCTCATTGATAAGACTTCAACGAAAATCAATAGCCCCAAAAAGTAAAGCTTCATATGCTTTGTAAAATGAAAAGCCAGTGCTTTAGGAGCACTAGGTCGCAGGTTGGAATCCTGTCGCCCCAAATCTTAAAAACCAATTCATACTAGTGAGTTACCCAGACTCTCTTTTTTATTGCTTAGAATTTTATATTTTCGTTGCGGGATAAGAATTGGTTAGCTAGTAAAAGAAACTGGAATATATCTAGCGGGTATACCCCTATGAGACAGTTTTTAGGACTATCTAAGCCAAAATAACAATTCTGTGATTGACAGTAGATCTAAAATATGAAGCATGAGCTTCTTTTTTATTTCTTGCACTATATATCACCTCTGCGTTTACTTTTAAAATTAAAAGCACTTTTATAGTTTAATATTGCTTAATCTTCAATAAAGCGAAAATGAAAAAAATAAGGAAGAAACGAGTAGGAATTATTATTGATACTACTCTTCAGACAAAGCAAATATGGGACTTAATTAAACTTTCTAAATCATCAAAAAATTATGAGGTATCTACAATTCTCATAAATAATAAAAGTATCAAAAATAAGAATTTATTTTTTAAAGTAGTTGATTATGTAAAGAGAAGAGGCTTAAAAAAATTTTTTTCATTTTTATTTTTCAAATCTATTTGCAAAATTGAAGCAATTGTAATAAAAAAAAGTGGAAAGTTTCCAGATCTATACAATAAATTTAATTTAGATGAATTAAAACTTGATTCGTTAATTTTAAACCCAATAATATCCAAAAGTGGTCTTATTTATCGCTACCCAATTAAAGATATTGAGAATATTAAGAAATTGAATTTAGATTTATTAGTCCGTGCCGGCAGTGGAATCTTAAGGGGTGATATTTTGAACGTATGTCCAAATGGAATAGTCTCTTTTCATCATGGAGATAATCAAGTCAATAGAGGAGGCCCTCCAGGCTTTTGGGAGGTATATGAGAGAAACCCTAGGACAGGGTTTATTATTCAGAGACTGACAAATGAATTAGATGGTGGAGACGTATTTTATAGGGGTTTTATTTCAACTAGTTGGTTTTATAGTTTGAATTTAGCAAGACTTTATGAATCTTCAAATCCTTTTTTGCATAAAATAATTAATGACATAACTTCCGTTAATCCTAAATTAGTAATTCATAAAAAAGTTCCATACAGTAACCGTTTATATACAGACCCTAGTATCTGGCAAAGTTTGAATTATTTAAAAAAAACTATCCCCTTTATCCTATTTAGGCTAAAGGTAAGGTTACTTCATATGAATTTTAGATGGGGTGTTGCTTATCAATTTTCAAAAAGTTGGAATGATGTGGTGTTATGGCGTTCACATAAAATACCGAACCCAAAAAATCGATTTTTAGCAGATCCTTTTGTAATAAAGAGAGAAAATTCTCATTATTGTTTTGTTGAAGATTTTGACTATAAAGCTAATCAAGGAAGTATTGCTGCATACAAAATTTCTCCTTCAGGCCATGAAAGTCTAGGCATTGTTCTCAAAGAGGACTTTCATCTGTCTTACCCTTTTATCTTTGAATATAATAATGATATTTTTATGTGCCCAGAAACTCTAGGGAAGAGGGAAATACGGTTATATAAATGCCAAGAGTTCCCAATGAAATGGAAGTTTTATAAAACACTTATGAGTGGAGTTTCTGCAGTTGATACTAATATCTTCGAATACAATAATAAGTGGTGGATGTTTACTAACATGGACAATCCTCATAGCCAACTACATATTTTTTATAGTGATAATCCTTTAAGTGAAAAATGGCATCCTCACGAATTAAATCCAGTGATATTTGATCCTTTAAGAGCTAGAAATGGAGGCCAAATTATTGTTGATAATCAAATATACCGTGTTTTCCAAAAACACGGTTTTGGAATATATGGGGAGTCATGCGGTGTTGCAAAAATTATTAGTCTTTCATCAACTGAATATAAAGAAGAAGTTTGTTCTACTATAGAACCAAGATTTTATGAAAATATAAAAGGAGTTCATACTTTTAACTTTAGTTCTAATTTGATTGTTCTTGATTATGTAGAACACTCCAATATAAAAACGGGTTTAAAATAAAGAACTTAAGACAATAAGTATTCAGTAATTACATTAGAAGTAGATAAACAATTAGATAAAAATTTATCGAATGCAGATGAACTAAAAAAAATACTCTGATTTAAGATATCAAGGAAAAATTGAAGAGGAATTTCAAACTAAAAATAAAAAGTTATTAGATTTTTAAGATGACTCATATGTATGGTGTAGAGATTACTTATTTACCAGGAGTAAACCACAGCCTGAAATTGAACTAGCTATGTCTGCTCGTTTTATCTATATTCCAAGGCGGGCTTAAAGATTAAATGTATTGTAAAAAATAAGAAATCTTATATTTATATATAATAAATTAAATGAAAATATTTTTTTGAAAAATTATTTAATGAAGAGTGAAAATAATTTTAAGCATGTTTTTATTATTAATAATAATATAGTTTTATTTATAACTAAATTAATAATTGATAAATATAAAATTCATGAAGATAACATCTTAATAGTTAGTTTAAGAAATACTAAAACGGATATAATTAAAGGTAAATTAATCAATATAAGAAGTTTTCATATTTTAGAAAAAATATTCTCAAAGCTTTTTAGCTTAAGTTTATTTGGGATATTATTGAAAAGAAAATTAGAAAAATTAAATAATAAATTTTTTTTATATACTCCTTGGGATACAGATGAAGCAGTTGAAATACAGAATTCAAAATATTGTTCAGGGTTTTCTTATATTGAAGAAGGTCAAGCTAGTTATTTTGATTTGCCTGAATATATTTTCTGTAAAACTGGGAATAATAAAAAGAAAAGATTTAGAGAAAGACAAAAAATTCTATTAAACAAAACTTATGACTCAGATCATCCGATATTTGTTAAGTATTATAATAATGTTTCAAAGAATTATTTTTGCATATCAAAAAATGCATTCCCTGCAATAGATATCAATAAGAAAATAATTTTAGATAATTTTCAAAATATAAAAAACTCATATAAACCACGATTAATAAATACAAAAAATATTGGTATTTTTTGTAGTTCAAGAAGAATTAGGGGCAATAAATTAGAGGGAACTTTATATTCTCTTGTAAAACATTTACCTGAGAATAGTGCCTTAAAATTACATCCTTCAATGTATCAAAATAATTCTTACATTAAAAAAATTCTTATCTTACTTGAAAAATTTAATAGAACAGATATTTTTGTCTGTGATTCCGAAACTATTATCGAGGCTGAAATGTTATTTGAGAAAAAGAAATTAATTGGGCCACTAACATCTCTAATAAAATATGCTGAAATCTTTGGGTCAAGTTTTAAGCAAATAAATATATATTGACTAAGTACTTTTATAAAAAACAGAAATAATTATTTGAATTAGAGATTCTTTCAATAAGATAGTTATGACTGGTTAAAATATCTAATATATCATTTTTACAACTTGAATATCTTTAAAGATGCTCTTCATCAATTTCTAAAATTAAAAACTCTTTTTCTATTTATCTGATTTTTCTTATATGTAGTTTTCTTTGTGTGTAATCCTCTTGCTCGTTTACTTTTTCTGGTTTAATCTCAGCCGCCCAACCGCAAGCTGCACCCATCTTTTAGATCATGAATTAGGCCGTTTATCGGTGCTTAGATGACTCAGAAGCATTATTTATTTCTGAAACACCATAGCAATACTTGATCATAAAAAATCAACTTCGGTTTTGCCGCGACCATTTCAAAACCAAGTCATCCTAGGAAGTTACCAAGACTCGCTTTTTTATTGGATAAATCTGTCCCCATCCAAGTATTTGAATAGTAAGGTTCTTCTGCCTTAATCCCAGCATTTAAGGATAGAGCAGCTATTATATAGAAGCAATAAGCGTTTCATTTTTTAGAAGTCATTCTGAAGGTTAGATACGCAAAGCCACCCAGTAATAACATACTAATAACAGCATAAGTAATCGCTATTCCATACATATGAGTCATCTATTAATTGACATGGGTTAGCGTTTCATATGAGATGCCCAAACTCACAAATAAATGCTGCAAGTGTGCGATTATCTTTCTTAGTGCCTTCAGGAGGTAACTTCTCATACTTAGCGAGAATAATTATTTCATTAAGTCTGTTAGATTCCCATTTGCCATCATCACCTATATTGCATAACTCACTTAGAAGTTGGTCTTTATCATTACCCTCTATTGGACATGAGTAGAGAGGTGTCATAAAAGCAAAGGGTGCTAGTAGTGGGAGTAGTAAGCGTTTCATTTATTTACGACTTTCCCTCCATATTGTCTGACTATTTTATCTAACAAAATACGCATATCTTTATTTTTAAGTTTCTCTATTTGTTGCAAATTCTCTAAAAGATCAAATATTTGATCCTGTGTGTCTTCATTTAATTCTGAAACTGCCATTAAAAAAAGAGGGTTTTATCACTACTATGTTAGATCGACTGTCAATCATGATTAATTAAAAGGTACAAATAGTATGCGCATAGTCGATGTCAATAGCAAAGTACGCAATCCGCTTTAATAGACTCTTCAATCAGTACATTTGGCATTGCAAACTCTGCCTTATATCCATTAAGAATCGTATTATTGTAACCCCTCGATTTGGCAGACATTTCTGATACATAAATGGTAATGTTTGAATTTTTTAAATTTTCAAGGTGTTCGTACAAATCTCCACTACCCTTACCAACTACTTCACCAGCTGTTTTGCAATTTAATATGTTTACTCCGTTTCCATCTAAAAAAAGAATTACTTGATGCCCTTCATTTTCTGCAGTAAGGGCAGCCAATAAACCTAAAGTTACTTTATTTTTGGATTTTAAACCGCTGCAAATATTAACTAGTACTTTATTATCAGTAATGATAGACATTTTATTCTGCTTAAAATTTACTTATGTAATCTAGGTTTTTCTTTTGAATTTATCAACCATCTAATATATCAGCGTAATCCCTTAAAATTTCTGCCATCTTTTGAGGTTAGATCTCTTCTTGATATTCTCTACATAAATCAAAAAATTTATCTCAGAAATCTTTAATTGAAGAAGATATAAAAAAAAGAGAGTTTTATCCCTCTTTTTGTTAAATTTTTTTTTACGTTATTCTGCTTCTTCTTTAAATTCATTTGCGATTAACTCTTCCGATTTTACTTCCTCTTCCTTTAGTTCAACTACTTTTACCTTTGGCTTTTCGGTCTTAACTTCAACTACTTTTAATGCTAAAGATTCAAACTTTCCTTTAATAAAATTTACTATAAAAATTAAGATTGGAACATGGGCTAGACCACCCATTATGACTTTAGTTTCTGAATAATACATTTGTAAGTTAATGAGAACTGAAATATTTAAGCATAAATTTAATCTGATAATTACTTATATTAAGTTGATATAAGGGGAAATATTTAATTGACAGTCGTTCTAAAATAGCGGGATAAAAACCTCTTTTAATGAAAAGATTACTGTTGGCACCTATAATTTTAATACTTTTGACTAGTTGTCAAAGCACCAAGATATCTGCGGTTCATGGGCAGTTGGTGTAATTGATTATTAAAAGGCTGAGGAAAAACTAGATGTCCCAAAACATGGCCCTTATTGCCTGTTTTACAAAAACTGAATAAGAAATGAAACTCATACCACTTCCAATACTAGCTTTCCTAGCTTTACTTTATCCCTTTATTTAAAGTCAATTCTTGAGTGCCTTTCATACATCCTCCTACTGGATTGCTGATAACCTTTTTTGATAGTGCACCAATACTAATTGCTATTAAACCAATCCCTAATATAGCTTTTGATCTTTTACTTGAGAGCAAAGATTTCATTCTGATTGTTGTTTTCTTAATCATAGAAATTATTTGAATTTTTTTGTGAATGTCATACATCACTTTTAACTTTTTAAGTCTAAAAAAATCTATTAATTTATAGTTATTTATTAATAAATTAACTAATTTAGAAATACTTTACTTTCTATTTTTAAAGAATATTTTGGATAATTTTAATACTATTAAAAAATTTATTTTCTTTGGGCTTGGAGTTATATCTGTTATGTTTTTTTTGATAGAGGTCCTAACTTTATCAAGGAAATTAATAAATCCAGATTAGAGCTAGATAAATCCATTAGTGAAAATATTCATCCCGTCTATGGTCCTTTAATTTTTTGGATGGTTTTATTTATTGGGGTTGCAATTTATGTCATTGATGATCTGAAAAGGAAAAAATAAAAATATTCCTAACTAATAAAATAAATAAAACGTAGTTAAGAATATTTTCGTTGGCTCATAGCATCCAACAAATGGCCAACAAATATTCTTATGGCTATATTTATAAAGTTTCTTAGAAAGAACAATTTAAATTAATGAATAATTTTAGAAAGAGCTTTTCTTCTTATTCCTTTATAAGAAATCCTATTTTTATTTCATTTTTTAATATTACTTTTAGTTGCCTGGTATTTTTATCTCCATCTAATGCATACGCAGGAATAGAAGATGAAATTTTTGAAAGTATTTCTGCAGCGATGGATAGTTCAGCTAGAGATAATCATAGAGAGGCTATTAATTTATCAAATAAGGCACTAACCCTACTTAACGAAATTGATTATCTAAAGAGTGAGATTGCGGCGATGGCTTATGACATTCGCGGATATTCTAAACATATGCTTGGGGATAATAGGGCTGCATGTAATGACTTTAAAAAAGTTGCTTCTCTAGGTTCTATTATTCCTAAGGAAAGTCAAGAAGACGCTGCATATTGGATTAAAAAGGTATGTTAACTTAATCAAGTTCTTATTTATTTGATTAACTTTTCCTACATAGATTCACTCCAAATAACCCTCTTCTATAAAAATTCCAAAAATCAAAGGTTTTAAACTTTCTTATAAGTTACAAATTCCTCCGAAGCATTTGAGAACAAAAAGAATCTAAAAGTCGTTTTTAAAACTTATGTAGTAATTTTATGTTGAAATAACAAAAATTTAATTTAATTATCTCTCTTAAACATTATTCAAAAAGTAAACATTTATAGTCTTCCTTCACTTTATTTATTAAATTTTGATCTAAAGTTCCTATTTTTTCAGCCATAAATATATCTTCGCAATTTCCTCTAAAATCCCCGGTTAAAAACTTGCTGTATCCTCTTAACATATAAAAAGATGCGTCGGGAATAATCTTTATTGCCTCTGAATAGTCATCAATAGCTCCTTTATATTCTCCATGTTGCAATCTTGCGAAACCTCTTCTCTTAAAGAGATCTAGTATCATTTTATTATCGCTACCTTTATATGCTTCTATCGATTTAGTCAAAGCTTCTATAGCCCCTTCAAAATCTTTTGCTTTTTCTTTTGCGCTTCCAAGTAGGGAATAACCGTAAGAATCAGGTGAAATTAAGATAGATTCTTCAAAGTTTTCAATAGCTCCAAGAAAATTACCAGATTCCATTTTTGCGAGACCCACAAAAGTTAAAAGGCTCACATATTCTGGGCTTTTAGTTTCTTTCCTTTTACGATAATATTCGATACCTTTTTCTCCGTAAAATATGATGCTCCCATAATCTTCCTTCTTAAATGCTTCATAGGTTTGCTGTAAATAATAATTTCCTGACTCAGCTAGAACTTTGGGTAATAGTGTAATGTTGGTTAACCCAAATTTAGAGAATTTAGTACTTGGTAAGATCTCAAAAGATAAGATCATAATAAAGAATGATATTGATATAAAAATGTTTCTCATATATGATTTCATTTCTATTTTGGATTTAATCAAAGCCAGTTATAAGTGATACTTTTATAAGTTCTAGTAACATCTTCAAACCTTACTCCTAATCTAGTTTTTCCTTTATTCTCTATAATTTGCCAATTCTTTTTCCCAAAAGGATCTCTAATAAGTACTCTTATTGCTTCAACCAAATCTTCTGTTTGAGATAGCTTTGGAATAAGCACTTGGTTGTTGAGGGGGTAGCTGAGATGTAATTACAAGTTAATACAACTATAAATAATAATCAACATGGAGTCTCAAATAAATTCCAATAACTATATTTGTCTTATTTACAACTAAAGTATTGCTGCTTTCTTACAAAATTGGGGAGAACTTAACAACCCTATCAGGACATTATGCCTATAAGCTATGACTAATTAGTTGCGGAGTACTGTTTACTTAGAGATATAAAATAAAGATATATTTGTTTGCCATTTGTTGGCTTTCAATATTTATATAAAAATTGATAAATTTTTAACCTCTTAAATCATATGGTGTACATACATTTCTAGCTAAATCATTCTTTAAGTTTTCTAAAGATGGAATTTGATTATAAAAAGACCCTTTATTAACAAATTTATCTATGAATTCTCCCCGTTCACACCAGAAAAGTATTTCTTCTTTTTCATTATTTTTTCTTAATTGAATAGTCTTATAAACTGTTCCCCATTTTTCCCAAGGATTCAAGAATACTCTATTACTGTATGTAGTGGCATTACATAAATTTATAAAAATTTGCCTATCTCTGTCATTATTAAAGTCTGTAGGTAAAAGATTAGAATCCCTATAAATTTTTAATGAAGGATCTTCTTTCCCACATGTTGCTACCAAATCATATTTATCATCAGAGGAATTGTAAAAAAAGGTTCTTTTTCTAGAAGAGTTAGAAGTATCTTCTTTTAAATTTATAAAATCTGATCTCCCACCATTTGTAAAATTAATCCTAATAGTTCTAGAACCTTTATCTCTAGAAAGTTTTAAATCATTTGAGAAATCTTTATTATTATTTTCAAAGGGCTCTATATTATTGTATTTAAAATCAATAAATTTATCTTGTAAAAAAGCATAGCCCGCGTTATTTAAGAAACGAATTATCCTTTCACTAGATACTGCAAAATTTAGACCTTGTTCTCCTTCCTCTGTTCTATATATGTATGTATTTATTCCAACCACGCATCCATAAGAATTGATTAATGGACCGCCTGAGTTTCCTTTATTAATTGCGGCATCAGTTTGAATTATTTGTCCTCTTTCTCTTACTGCACTCACAATTCCTCTAGTAACTGTAAATTCAAATTCTTTTGGTGTTCCAATAGCAATTACATTCTCTCCGGCAAATTCATTGGTTTTTTTGATTGGGAGTACGCTCCCCTTGATTCCGTTAATACTTATCAATGCCATGTCGTTAACCCAAATACCTCTCTTCCAAGCATTGCTATTACGAGCACTTTTAATAACAGCTCCATTATTAAGTGATCCATCTGACCATTTTATTGAGACTTTCTTTTCAGAATCAACCACGTGCTTGTTGGTAAGAATAAAAGTTTTGTTATTACTTTGACCAATTACAAAACCAGTTCCATAAAAATCGCCCGCATATACAACTACAACATTTGGTTTGAAAGCACTAACAAGTTTTCTACCACTTAAAATTTTCTCAGAGCAAAGATTTGTATTGGCAAAAATAGGTTTAGTTTCAAACAATAGTGATCCAAATATTAATAATGGGACCAGATAAATACTTTTCATAAATAAAATTTTAATATTAGAGCTAGACTTTTCTCAACTTTTGGTATTAATTTGTTGGCTATTTGTTGGCCGGCATGAATCAAAAAGTAAAAGCAATAATCGTCAATAAAATGCTCATTGGGTACTTTTTGATAAAAGGAAGATTTTGTTTTTCATTGGCATGGTGTAGTTATTTAATCTTTTGATCTTGTAATTCTTGGTCTTGGTGATATCAGTCCAAACCCAATGTATCTGGATATTAGAAAACTTGGAATGAGAAATAATATTAAATTACGAAAAATTCAATAATATTGAAAATAATGCTACTAAATAGTCTAAAAAAGCTGAAAAAAGATTTGAAAAAATGAAGAATCATGCTCGCATTATAGGTAAAAATTCTTCTTGGTTTAATGACCATAAAAAGGGATTTTATGTCGCCCCTTTTTTTGACTATTATTAATTTATGGAGAAATTTACCCTTATAAATAAGGACAGATCAAGAATAAAAGTATTTGAACCATTTGAGGATATAAGTAAGCCTGGGCCAACTATTGATGCAATGATGATTAGTTATGGCTGCGTATATAAAAGAAGCAGTAAACCAGTTATGAAAGGCAGCAGGATCGAAACTATAGAAGCAGCAAGAAAAGAATACAAACAGTTATTAGAAGAAGGTTGGAAGAAAACCAGTATTTTTAGAAGTTATTTTTAATCTAATTTCAAACGTTTGAAAAAAAATTTGCATAATTTCTTACCTCTGTTAATTTTAGTGGACTTGGATAAGTTAAAATGCAAGATCAAAGAATTGAAAAGATAGCATTTGTTGTAATAAACATAACTAAGGTGCTGTTAGTAATTTATCTAGGCATCAAAGAAGTATTCAAAATAATCAAATCACTTCAAAAAGATTTAGATGCTGAATTTGATATTTCTCGAAAATGGGCTTCACAAAATTATTCAATTCTAAAAAAACGACTAGCAGAGCGAAAAATAGCGGGTGTTATGGAAAATTAGTAAATATTACACTTCCCTATTTATATCGTCATCAATTTCTTTTTCATAAACCCTCGAAGTTCTCTTAGTAAGGTTTTTACTTCCATATCTCTAGCCCCAGATTGATCTTGGGACTTGGTGCAAATTGCCTTAAGTTCGTCTTAAGCTTTTTCTAGTAATATTGATTTTTTTGATCTTGATTTACCATTTAGTTAATCACAACAACTATCCTTTGTTAATGAAGCAGTCCAAGAGGATTCCTCCATTGTTGATAAGTCAACTCTATGAGTTGCCATCCAGTCACCATTGGCTTCCACAAACTTTTGAACATTACCTTCTGGAGCTTGATGAATAACAATTATTTTTTGAGGATCATCCTTGCTTACTCCTCTGAAAAGTGGTTTAATATCAAATTCTGAATGCCTTTTATCTGCTTCTGCACTATCAAATATTGCAGCCCATTCATCGAAAGTGCTTTCAATTTTAAAAGTAAACACGGAGGTGACTGAACAAGACATAAAAAAAGGAGCTAATTGCCCCTTATTTTAGATCAACTGTCAATAATTAAAGTATTAATTTGACTTAAATAGCTCTAAAATAAATTGATATGTATCGAGTAATTTTTATCAATATACAACAATACTAATGTTGCTAAATCTAATCCAATAACCGTGCTTGATTTATAAAGACAAAACACTTTAAAAATTCCCACTAGAGGTTAATAAGCAAATTGGTTAGTTTTATACATTTTTCTATAATCATTATGCAATCTTTCAGTAGCTAATTTTCTTCTCTTCATTGCATCTCTAATTAAATCCATCTCGTTGAATTTTTTATTGAGAATAGTGAATGGAGTGGTTAGTTGCATAAAACCTCCTTATTTAAAAAAAAGACTAAAGATTAAAACCTCAGTCACAGTAAATTAAACAATTTTGATTTGTTGGATGTTCTCTACATTCTTTCTCCCAAAAGTTTTGAAACTCAGGAGTACATTTCTCAAGTTCTTTTGGCGTTTCGTTAAGATTTAGTCCTGCATAGTTAAACGCTGTTAAGTATCTTGGAAGAATATTAAATTGATTGAATAGTTTCATAAGACCTCCTAGATCTATATCTTTATTATCCTCCTTTTGACTTGAAATTCATAGAGTATTATTACCCGAGTAAAAGTGCTTTGTGGTTGTCACAAAGATATTTTCGCATCCCTTTGAAGTAAAAATAATACAGGATTCAAAAGCACTTCATCGACTTTGTTGACAGCGAGGAGCATACGACTCAAAGAGGGCAAATAAACGCCCTCTTAATTTTTTAAGTATTCCCACTCTTGTTTTTTAGATGTTACTTATATTAGATAACTGTTATATCAAAGGAGGTTCATTATGACTTGCGGAAATCCTATTAAACATAAACTTCAAAAAGCTTTTGAGAACTGGCTTAATATGCTTTCAGTTGAAAGAAAGCTTTCTGATGACCAAATGGAATGTATGCAATTTGGTATTTGTGATTATGCTCCAAGAGAAGTTGAAGAAGTGCCTTTTTTTCATTACTGACTACATAAACTAGACGACCGATAAAGCGCTTAATTATAAAGATGGTTGACGGATTTTTGACAGAAAATTATGGACAAATATTATTTTTAACCAGAAAAATAACTCAATACCATGCAGGAATTAAGTTATAGCTCCATAAGCTAGTGCTTGCAATTTGGTAGGCAGTGCTTTGGGGCACTAGATAGCAGGTTCGAATCCTTTCGCCACCGATTGACTTCTTACTATTTAAAAATCTTTTAAGCGATCATTTGCAATACCCTGCATCAAGTTAAGATTTAATTATTAGGAAAAAATCAACCCATCCATTCCCTAGTTGCATAGAATAAAGAAAATAATAGAGTAGGTACAAATACAATTATTCCTATAAAAGGTGGAATAATAGTAAAAACAAATGATATTCCTAATGTCCAAAGAATTATTTGCCTTCTTTGAGCTCTTTTGACTTGACGATTCTCTACTTCTTTACGTTTTGAGCCACCTTTCATTAACTCATCAAATTTGCTCATGTCTTAGATAGGTCTTTTGAAGTTGTAGTAGTGAAAAGTTGTTCCATTTGTTTGCAAATCTTGGTTTACCACATGAGTAACCATCTCCCAACCATCTTGACCTAGGGCATCAAACATTTCAGGGAGGGTAGGGACTTCATTTGATGACCCCCATCCACGGATTCGCTCGCCATCAATATCAAGAAGATTTATTTCTTGTGTAATTCCTCGACCTTTATAGTCGAGTCTTATATGTTTGTATTCCCAATTTGTCATTGTTTGGTTTTAAATATTTTTTTTTATTTTATATTTTCTTTTAAAAATGTAAATAAAAAATTTATTCTATTTTTGATCATTTAGATGATATCTTTCTTGCTACTAGCGCTGTAGGGATAATCATTGAAATTAAATTACCTGGAAAAATCAAAGGTAAAAACAAAGTAAGAATGCAAAGCAAATAATTCTTGGCATCTAATTTTCTTGCTTTTATTACTATTGCAGATAAAACTGTTGCACCAATCATACCTAAGAAATTTGCCCACTCAAGGAACGTATCAGGTAAGAATCCTATCCTCATACCAATACCCCATAAAATCAGCGGCACAAAAGTATAAAAGAGATAAAAGGATAATGATTGTACTTTTGACTTTGGACCCTTTACATCAAGAAACATGGTTAAAAAATTTTTTTCAAATCATATGACTTATTATACTAAAGTAATATGTTTCATAATAAATTGATAAGTTAAATACCTGAAAATCTAGTAGAAGTGATTCCTAGAATGCATTTTTTATATTTTTATATAGGATTATTAGGTAAGTGTATATATCTTCAATATGAGGACAAAATTCTTTCTTTTTTTATTTCCTTTAACTCTTTATCCCATTATTAATCCCTTATTTGCAAAGTCTGACGAAGATGCTTGGTATTACTATGGATTCCATGTAGGCAGTTTAGTACAGACTTGTAAGCTAGCGGAAAAAAAATTAATCAGTACACAAGTAGCAAGGGATGAATTGGAATTTCGTTTTACTAGAGCTAATTCAGACCTTGATAGTGGAGATTATAGGGCTTTCACTACCTTTGCATATAGTGATATGAAGGAATGTGCCAAATTTCTTCCATAAGTATTAAATTATTTTCTGAACCCATGAAGTGTCCTTAAACATTTTTTTGTTACTTTATACTGCTCTTTAAAATAAGGAAAAGATATTCTATTTCACTGATTCTTTACACCACAAGATGTACGCAGCTGCACCCACGCAGTATGCAAGTATGTCGTACTTGTCTGTCACTGAACTTTTTATGAATATCGGCCTTATGTATTCAAAGACGAAGGAGCAGAAAAGCGTTAGCACCAAAAAATATAAGTTTGTGAACGTTATGTTTGCTTTCGTTGCTGCTCTTGCCACTGCGCCAAATGAAAAAATAGCGGGCATCGCAAGAGTGTCATTGTACCAAGAGTGAAGAAAGGTGTTCTCGGGGAATGAGTTTTTAAGAACAAATTGATTAGTTAAAAATGCTAAAGCAATTAGCAATAGAGCGAATGAATTTTTTTTTGGATGGTATTTGCGAGCTGCTTCCATTTAGACCAACATGAGAATAAGAATAACAACCAAAATGCAAAGTAAGAATGAAAGACATCCCCACGCGCCTCCATTTGAGCTTGATAGTGGAGGGGTTTGGTGATCGTAGAGAATACTGCCGAGATTATTTAAGAATTTGCGAATAATTCTCCTAGTGGACAAATTTACTTTTGTTTGTCTCATACGTAAAAGGGCAATGCTGATAACGTTAGTTTTAAATCTTAAGGCCAATTCTTTATATTTTACAGCAGCCACTCCCATAACTAAAGTATTCACCATCCTTACCCAACCTCTTCTTCTACCCTCCTAAGGAGATGACTTAACTAGGTTTGTTAAGTGCTCTAGACACTTGGTAGCAGCTTCGAATCCCGTCTAACAGGCTCATGAAAACTAAATCATACTTCATGGTTAACAAGAATATCTATTTTATTGCCAGAATTTAGAAAGAAGAGACTTAAAGAGCATTGAGAAAGGATTTGCTAAAACTTTGCTGCATTAATTGATTAAGATAAATTTATTATGAGAGTATAATATGAATGAAAAAATAATAAATAAAAATATGAAAAAAAAATTTTTTCTTTTTTCTTCCATAGCTTTCTTAACTCCACTTGTCGAATTTATTCCAGCAAAAGCATTTGATTTAGGTTCATACTGGTATGGTGTGGGTGTAGGTATAGCAGAAACACTTTGTGTATCTACAGAATCTGGGTATATGAATAATTCTTCGGCAAGGACCCTTTTTAAAACCTATAGAAAAAACTTTGGGAATAGTTCAAGTTTTGATAGTAGGAGTTTCGAGAATGGGGTTAAAATAGCACTTGAAACTTATCCTTCATGCAGATTATGAAGATATCTGAAATGATTTTTTTAAAAAAATATAACATCGATTTTGGAACAATCATACAAAAAAAATTTACAGTTCTATTAGGAATAACTAGTTGTCAAGTGAGCAAGATGAACTGAGATTTTGCTTATCTACGCACAACTCTGCTTTGTCTAAAAAATTTTGAGAATCAAAAATTATTTTTATGCCAAATAATAAGCAATTGATACACTTTTTTCTTATAAGTTTATCTAATTTTTCAAAGCAGGTGCATCGGGAGCTACAGTTAGATGGATCGAATCCTGTCTCCCCAATACTATAAAACTAAGTTATGGGGATCTATCCCAAGCTTGCCTTTTATTTTTCATTTTTCTTAAAAACTCAAATAGCGATTATTATATAGCTTTGATAGCTTATTATGATTAATTGCAAATAATTAACTTATTAATAAATTCAATGCTTATCTAGAGATCTAATCAATATGTAAGGGAAGCTAGAAAAATCCGAATTATAAAGACAAATAATCCAAGAATCCCTTTAGTTTGAAGATCCAAATATTCATAAACCATTATGTATAACCAAGTAGTAATCAAAAGCTGCTAGCTATAAAACTTGAGACTATAAGACAAATAGTAGCTATCCAACTAGATGCTTTCTGTTCCAGGCTAAATGCAATAACAGGGCCAAAAAAGAAACCAGTAATTAATCCCAGAATAATTCCTACAACGCATTCTGATGAAGCTTCACTTATACCTAACAAGCTTGAAAAAAATGGTGCGAATATGGCATCGGCAACAGCCCAAATCCCACTAAAAATTATAAAAAAGAGTATTGATTCCATTACTCTAAAAATAATTTCATTTTATATCGCTTGTCAATTATAAAAGTGTTAATCTGACCTAAAGTACTCTTACAAAAAGTTCACAAAGGGTGGGGGGCGATTTTTGAAAAACAAAGGGTTCAACTTAACCCAGGGTATGGCTTTACTACTTTTAAAACCTTTAAATTTACCTGCGAACCTAGTTTTAAATCTAATTATCTTTATAACCAATCCTAAAAACAATATCGGATATGAAGTTAGTAACTAAGCAAATTGATGATTTATCTTATATTTTCCCATAATCATCATGCAATATTTTTGCGGTTAATCTTGTATTTTAAACTTCTTTTCTAATTAAATCCATTTGAAAGAATTTTCGATTTAGAGCAGTGAAAGGAGTAATGAGTTTCATAAGACTTCCCATATCATATATTTAAATATTCCTTCTTTTTACTATTAATTTATATGGTACTTTTATCTAAGAAGAAGTGCTCTGTGGTTGTCACGACTATTTTTTTACATATCTTGTATCTTACTCATAAGTTGTAACGAATCAAAAAACTACATATAAATAAAAAATCCTAAGCTTCTTTGAACCTATTTACCCTTTTTAGTTTTAAGATATATGAAATTCATATTTCTAATAAAATGGTTGACTTTAAATCAGAAAATATGTCAAGCGAAAGCTTTTATCCTGATAGCAATTATTATTTTGAACAAAAAAACACCAAAAAAGAGACTTCACTTTCAAAAGATCAAATATCCAATAAGAGAGGCGATTTTGAATGGCCAAATAGTTATTGGTTTATTGCAGAAAGAACTAATGGTCGACTTGCAATGATTGGTTTTATGGCTGTCATTATTAATTACTCCTTATTTGGTTGGATAGCATATCCAATTCTTTAAATGAGCAATTCGGGTGTTAATAAGAAGTAAAAATAGAGTTTACAGATCAATACAAAAAAGTAATTGATTCACACTTATTTTAGATCGACTTTTTATTTAATTACTTTCTTTTGAATTTAGGTTCGTAAACAGCCCCATTACAAACTGCTACTGCAATACTTTCTTTTGAAGCTTTATCCAATTTTTTTAGTTCCATCTCGTTTTTATCTATCCATTGAAAGCTTTTTTTAAAGCATTGATTCCAATAAAATGCTTTTTTTGAAATAGGGATCAAGGCGATAAAAATGAGTACTATCGCTGTCGTAGATGTAATTAAAGAGTATTTGATAATATTTGGACTTTTATTTGTTGACATAAATAAAGTGGATCTTTATCCCTCTAAGTTTAGATTGATATTCCTAAAAAACTATCAAATAGCCGACCTTTTTAACACAGGTGAATAGAGCGTTGGTTCGAATAATATCGCCGCAGTCAGTTATGTTTGAAATTCTTAACCTATGATTGTTTTCCCTCAAAAAAGTATTTCCTGATATTTTCTTGCAAAAAATGAATTTATCTTTTTGCTAAATAAATTATTACTGTCATTGTGCTCATGGCAACAATACCGAAATTCCATATAGTTGAACTATTTTTATTTAAATTTTGTATCCATAATGGAATGCCCTCTGATATAAAAACAAATGTTAATGCAACTAACAAAACTATTGGTAATCCTAAAGCTATAAATAATTCCATCTTTTAGTTAAATCCTCCTTGATAAAAAATGCCAATAACAATCCAACTACTTCAAAATAAAGTACCAATCCTTATCAAACTGCATAAATTAGTACTTTTGCTGAAACCAAATAAAGGGATAATTAATAATCCACTGATAATTGAAGAGGATTTTATGTTTTATTTTAAATTAACATTTCATCAAAAGCTTGGGAAGCAATATGGTTTGTTGCCCTCAATTTATCGTAAAATTTTGATCAACTTTTCAGACATACTAATTAGCTAATAAATTAATAAAAAGAAAAAACTCTTAAACTTTGGATAGATCTATTTCTCATAAAAAATATAATAATAATTCTTAAATTCTTCTTCTATTTCTTACATTTAAATACAAGTTTGTATAGTTTGATATTACTAAAAGTAATAATAAAAATGTATTGATAGTCATAACATTAGTTAATTAATAATTTGTATTTTATACCAGAAGAATAATTAAGATAATTTACTTAAAAATATATTTATTCTTAGTTAGATTAGAAACAGCTTTTGAATACCGAGGATAAACCAAGCAGGTTATTGATGTAATAATTACTCCGATACTAAACGAATAAGATTTATCCTAAATTATTTATTCGGATTACTGTAAAAATTGCTCAACGAGAAATTTGTTCACTAGGCGCAAGAAGGATCTTGTTACCCTTGCTATTTTTAATACACATCTTTGCATAAGAATTTACCAAAATCTATATTTTTATTAACCGCCAGAAATATAAGAATTAGCAATTTAAATGGATATTATCTGCTACATATTAAAAAACCCTTGCTATCTTAACGGCCAATAATATTCCATTGGTGAGTATTAATTTATTATTTAATCCCTAAATATCTCTCACAGTAAAAATTAGCCAATTCACGATTATTGAAATTTTTTATCTCTTTTAAATTAAGCTTTTTCATCGCTTCATCACCTGTGATTTGATAGCTTGTATTTAGCTTCGCACAGGTATCTCTTACTTTTACTACCTTCGCAAAGGGAGCTCTAATATAAAAAGCAAATAAAGATAGGAAAAGAACAATAGTTACAAGTCTCCTATCATTCTTCCACCATTGGTAAATTTTTGATGCCATAAAAAATAGAAATTTGACATTTTTATTTTAGGTGGAGTGTCAATCAAAATACCTCCTCACTCAAGAAAAGTTCTTATATTAACTATCTCAAAACAAAATTCTCTAACTATATAAATCGTTAAAAAATAAAAGATAATCAAATTAAGAAATTTTTTTGAAAATTTTAATCATTCAAAAGTATTTGAAGAGTTGTTGAGTAATACATATAATTCAAAAAGTTCTTCTTGTGTAAATTCGCGATATTCTCCAATTGGAACATCTAATCTAATATTCATTATTCTTACACGCTTTAAAGATTTCACTCTGTATCCTAACGACTCACACATTCTCCTAATCTGGCGGTTTAGACCTTGAGTAAGTATGATTTTGAATTTTTTTGGCCCAAGTTGTTTTACGAAACATTTCTTAGTTATTGTATCTAATATTTCAACCCCATTACTCATGCCTTGAACGAATTCCCTATTAATTTGACGATTAACTTCTACGATGTATTCCTTTTCATGATTATTTCGAGTTCTAAGAATTTTATTTACGATATCTCCATCATTTGTTAAAAATATCAATCCCTCACTGGGCTTATCCAATCTTCCAACAGGAAAAATTCTTGTTGGATATTTAATAAAATCTATTATATTTGCGGGTTCTACTCTTCTATCGGTTGTGCAAACAATCCCAGCAGGTTTATTAAAAGCTAAATATATCTTTTTTTCTTTCTTTAATTTTTCTATTCTTCGACCAACAACTTCTACTTTGTCTCCTTCTTTAACCTTAGCGCCTATTTCTGAAACTATACCATTTATAGTTACTTTCCCTTCTTCAATTAGTTTATCTGCCACTCTTCTGGAACAGAAACCGGCTTCACTTAAATATTTATTTATTCTGGTAGGCATTTCGAAAAAGTTACCTTTTATTTATTTTGAAATTAACTTCGGAAAAAAATAATGACATTAATCTAGCATTACTAGTTTGAAGGGTTTCATTTAAAACAAACTCATTTGATCAGTAGATTTTTTAATAGCTTCTTCTACTACCCATCCATCAGGAGACCAACACGTCATAATTGATAGTAAACCTCTTAATTCATCAGCATCTTTAACCTGTTCAGTCCATTGCTCTTCATATCCATCGGGAACAATAACTGGCATACGGTGATGTAAAGGTTTAACTAACTCATTTGGTTCAGTTGTTAGTATGCAACAACTCTCTATTTCAGCGCCATAAGGCGAGGACCACTTGCTCCATAGGCCTCCCAACCAAAAAGTCTCATAATTCTCCTTTCTAATACGATATCTTTTTTCAAAAAAACCGCTGGCAGGTATTAGGCACCTTTTATGTTTCCAACTTCCACTAAATAATTTTTTTTCTTCTACGGTTTCTGATCTTGCATTAAATGGTCTTGGTCTCTCTTTATCAAATGGGTCTTTAGCCCAAGGGGAAATAAAGCCCCATGTCATAAAAGTAGTTTTAATTCTTCCTTCGTTTTTAATTACAAGCACAGGATCATTAGGTCTTATTAGATTTTGAGTCTCATATTTAGAATCTAGTCCACTTGGATAGTCTTGTTTCAAAACGGTTGGCAACTTCTCAAATTTAGTTTTCAGCTCAAATCTTCCACACATTGATTTTTAAAACAATTTTTAAAACTCACTTTAAAAAAATAGCAAATTAACCTTATTTTAGATCTACTTTCAGTTTTCTCAAATAAAAGACAATTTTTTGATCGTAGAAAGTTTTTCCATTTAAATAATTAAAAGAAAATATATATATTGTAAAGCTTCCTCAAATTTAATTTAAATGTTTCAAACTTAAGTTATGACAGATCCAATTCTTTATTTATCTATGTTACTAGGACTTGGAGGAGTTTATGTATTAATCTCTTCTTTCCATGATGATGACGATGGTGACGATGATGGAGAAAAATATATTTACAATCTCGAACATATAAATTTAGCGAGATAATTGATGTGTTTATAAAGAATTTGTTTTTAAGATAAAGTTACTTGCGAAAACAGGCAATCCATTGAAAATAATTCCATGGGAGTAACGGAAATATTTTTTATCTTTAACTCTAGTTAAATATTATATTCATTTTTAAATTTAGTTGTTGGTCCTCTTTCCGTATATGTTTGTGCCTTAAACCGTACATTTTTATTAGTCAGTTGATGATCATGCCTAGTTAGAACTTAGTGGTAACAGAAATAAATTAAATGCCATCAACACCGATCAAATCTTGTAATAAATATGTGTTGAGTTACAAAGATTCATCAAATAAGACACATGAAGTTGGCTTCTACGCACGCGATGCGTACGATTGCCTAATGCTTGCGAGAGAATTCAACTCTTACGTACATGACAATCCAGGATCTGTAATCAGAATCCAACAAAAATTTTGAGGGAATTAATTATGAATTTAAAAAAATCACCATTCGCAATTCAAGATAAAAATGCAAAAGATCTTGATAATGCAAATGATTATCCAACAATTGCAGATTTAATGAGAGAACAGAAAGTTCCACATGATGACGGGAATACAGTTCACCACCGTAGAGATTTAGACTCCCTCGGTTAGTTTACGAGAATGGTTATTTACTAATTTTTAAAAATTAACGATCATTATGAATGCCATTTGCATTGGTTAAAAGATAATATTTTCTTCCTCAAGTTTTTTTTTAAGCTCTATAGGCATATATACAATATCTTTCTTAATTGCATTAATGGCATCTCTATACTTTTCAGGTTCAGCTAAAAGCATTTTTATTAAATTGTATTGCCTTTCAATTTCTTCAGATGAAAATTTTCCCATAAAAAATGTCTACTATCATTTCATTTTAGATGAGCAGTCAAACATTCAAAAGATTAACTATTAGTTTGAGGCTGCTGCAATTTCTTTATGGACAGAAAGAAATTCTTTATCCGTTAGAACTGGTGTAACTTCAATTTCTACGCCAAAATTATCGACCCAGATACTACTCCATTTCCAAATGTTCTGATGATTTGAAGATTCAATTATTGCCCAACCATTAGCTCCCTCAGGATTTACTACTCGATTAAGAACTTTAAACCCATCAAATTCATCACCTTCGCATCCTCCTTCAACAAAACCCGCAAAAGCTTCGGCCCCTTGCATATGACTTTCTTGATCTGGAAATTGCCAATGTACGATGTAAGTTTGCATGAATAAAGTTATTTATTTAATTATTAATTATCGAATTTAAAAATTAAATAGAAAGTCTTTAAACACTAATTTAAAAAAGTGCCTAAGCCTAGAAGTGTAAAATATCAAAAAAAAAAGACTCTTACGAGCCTAGGTGATGGGGATTCCTATAATGACAAATTAAACAGAATCAAACAACCCCATCAATAGGTAATTTTAAATACTTACAAACACCATATATAGTGCTAAGATTTTAAAAAGGTTGGGTGATGGGGATTATCCTGCTTTTTGATGGGGGCGAAGCTAACGCCCTTTTTTTTTGGAAAAATTAACTTTAATCAATAAAGTTAGATCGAGAATTAAAGTATTTGAAACTTTTGAAGATAGTTCTAAGAACTCCTCTCTGATTAATGCAATGTTAATTTATGGTGGTGGTGGTGTGTGTTTAAGCAATCAAGTAAGCCATTTACAAAAGGCTCTAGGGTTGAATCTATCGAAGAAGTGAGAAAAGCATACAAAAAACTTTTAGAGGAAGGTAAAGAAAACAATTATAATTTAAACAGTTTTTAAAAAAAATGGTTAATAGGTACTTTACCTAAAATTTGACATTATTAAAAATAAATTGCTAGATAAGCTTCAGAATTAGTTATTAACAATGAAAAAAAACATTTATTCAAATATTAAAGATTCCGATGCTTTGAAGAGTTTTTTTGAATGCATAACTTCTTGTAGCATAAATAGTGAGGGCGTAGATTGCACAACAGCATGTTATGTAAAACATTTAGA
Source organism: Prochlorococcus sp. AG-418-G23 (assembly GCA_003214195.1). Taxonomy (GTDB): domain Bacteria; phylum Cyanobacteriota; class Cyanobacteriia; order PCC-6307; family Cyanobiaceae; genus Prochlorococcus_A. The sequence goes on along the minus strand of QCLY01000006.1, from coordinate 7,636 downwards.
ACCAAACAATATCGATTACCCTTTGAAGTTTTCATAAACAAAGTTAATTGATAATTGTTATGTTTTATTGATGTTATTGCCGCCTCCCCATGTAATTTTTGGTCTATTGCTTTTATCTATAGCAGTAGTTCTAATCTGGGATATTAGATACAACCCTTTTGGAGAAGACGAAGACGGAATTTAATTTTCAACTAGGAAGCTGATTTGTAGGTGGTGCATGAAATCTGCGTTTTTTTCTTTTGAGTCTTTTGTAAACAATTAAAGAACCTAGTAATAACAATGTAATAGCTATTGAGTTGATCATATGAAATACTTTTATACTTATCAAAGCAAATATGTTCTAAATATCAATGATTTAAAATTATTTTTTTAAAAGTACCTAAATCATGGACTAATTTTTTAAATCTAGCTTTGATATTAAGTACCCAAAAACTCAAATGGTAGATATTTATAGAACCAAAAGTAATTTCCATGAAACAGGCACAAATCACTTTTTCTTATTTCTCATTTGATACTGCAGAATAGCTTTTAGATGTTTTACCTCTTCTTCTAAAGTCTCAATTCTTTTTTCTAGGTCTTCATTAGTTGCCATATTTTGGGAAGATAAATTACTTGATATTTATACTATTAAAAAATAGTAAATTGTCACCAATCGCAGATGAATATAAGTATTAGAGCCTATTGTTAAGCATAATTTATCTAGATAAATTATGCAGAGTATAAATTTAGGAGGAATTTATGAGTGGAGATTATGAGACATTGGAAATCAATCAACCAAATATCACATATTTTAAGAAAAGATCCGAAAATAATACAGAGTGGTTAGATGAATTAATCAATCAAATAGAAGACATGAAAAACGATATATCCAAAGCCGCTTAATGACAGAAAAAGAGTTAAAGGAATTAGAGGAATTTGCCGAAGAGAATGGTTACAACGACGAGCTAAAAGATATATATTTAAGGGAAATTATAAATAGAAATAAAGAATGCGAATGAGATCAAATTTTCGGCCAAACATTCGACTAGCTACAAACATTCTTTTAGTTATTGGTACTTTTGCTATTGCTTTAAAGATTAATCCAATAGCAGAGGTATATCAGGAAAAAAATTTATGTATTAAATATTTAAAACATCAAATAGATAGAGAAAAACTGATCAAAAGACTAAAAATAGTTAAACAAGCAAATCCATCTATTATTTGTGACTCTATCCTAAAAAGTTAAAAATGAAGATTAAGTCATTTACCCCCTTAATCGCAGTCTTTGGTACTTCATTTCTTTTAACCATTTCATTGCTTAAAAGTTTCCAAAATTTTATGGGGATATCAATTTGTCTTTTAGCGATGCTCAAGCTTATGGATATTGAAGCTTTTGGAAAAAGTTATAAGAAATATGATTTAATTTCTTCTAAATTTGACGGTTGGATATATATTTATCCTTTTTGCGAATTATTAATTGGAATAAGTTTTCTTAATTCTTCTCCACCCTCTTTAATTATTTTTATTGCACTAATTTTAGGAATTTCTGGAATGATTTCAGTTTTTAAGGCTGTTTATTTGGATAAATTAAAATTAAATTGTGCATGTATTGGTGGATATGCAAAAACCCCTTTGGGAATTATTAGTTTTATCGAAAATCTTTTAATGGCAGTTATGAGTGTCTTAATTTTTATTAAATAGTGATTTAATAAATTTTCATTTATGGTTAATTTAAATATTAAATTTAATCTTCGTAATTAGTATGGCACTTAATAAAATATTGAAGAAAAGAGGATTTTTAAATTATCTAATTTTTTCTGGAATTCTTTTTGCAAATATAATTAATCCAAATGAGAGTATTGGTTTATCTCAAGAAAATATAGATATCCCAAAAGTTGTTTCTTACAGATCAGCATCATGCGGTTGTTGTAAAAAATGGATCAATCATTTAAGAGATAATGGATTAGAAGTTGTTGATAATATAGTGGAGGATGTTTCAGTAATTAAAAACCAATATCAAATTCCCAATAATCTGAGATCATGTCACTCTGCTCAAATAGCTAACTATACGATTGAAGGACATGTCCCGATTGAATCAATCAACAAACTATTTAGAGAAAAACCAAATATCAATGGGATAGCAGTTCCTGGCATGCCACTTGGCTCTCCAGGGATGGAAATGCATTCTCACGTATCGCACTCTCATGATTATAAGAACTACAAAGTAGTTTCATTTAATAAAACTGGCAAAACAAAAATATTTGATAAAATCTCGCCTTAATACAAATACTAATTTGAAATAATGCATATTTTTCTTAGAAATTTAAAATTTTTTATTTTTTTATTTTCCTTATCTCTAAATTTAAATAGTTATTCGCATGCACATATGAGGGGTACATTTCTTTCTGAAGAGGATGCTGAAAATAGATCTTTAGAACTTGGTTGCGAAGGAATACATAAGAATCAAGATAAATGGATGCCATGCAAAAACGAAAAAGAATTACATATCTATATAAGGAAATAGATGGAAAAATTAAAAACAAATCAAAGAAAAATTCACAGGAAAATAACCGCAATTTCAGCGATCCCATTACTAATTACTATTGTATCTGGGACTATTTATAGTATTCTTCAGCCACTGGGAGTAGATGCTTTTTGGTTGATAAAATGGCATACAGGTAATTTTGGCATTATTAATTTGCAACCTTTTTACTCGATATTTTTAGGTATAGCCTCAATAATCTCAATAATATCTGGTGTTAAACTATTTAAAAAAAAATCTTAGATATTTTCTAAGCCAAGCCAAAATCTAATTAATTAATACTATTTGCGCCCCCACTTACTAAGAAAATTATCGCTCCTAGTGCCATTGTTGCTACACCCATATAAGGGTATTTCTTAATTCTTGATTTAGTAATTGGGAGCCATGAAAGGTATCTATCAGATTTATTTAATTCAATTTTTTTTTGTCTAGGTGGTAATCCTAATTCTTCTCTTCTTTTAGCTTCGCCCATAATCTTAAATTTGTTTATGTATCAATATTAAAAATTATGTTCTACACCTGCGAGTTAACTTTATTAAAAACAGAGTTCCTTTATTGATAAACAAATTATTTAAAATTTATTTAGCCTTCTTTAAATATAGATTCTTTGTGTTTGCCTGATCTGATGTAAATAATAAAATTAATATAGTTCCAACGAGAAATAAAAAAATCATTGTCAAACCAACAACTTCAACCATTTCTCTGGGCAGATAATTTAGAAACATAATCAATAGATCTCTTATTCTAAACTTAGCAATTGTATTTTTTATGTAAAGTAAGTATTCCTCCTTAAATTTTGAGAAGAGCTTTCTGTGACTTTTTAATCTTTATTTATTTTTATTTGCGAGATAAATCTAGTTCTAGCAGATCAAAATTTTCTTACTTAGCTATTCCTATTTTCTTAAGCAATTTCAGATAAGGTAAGGCCCAATTACCAAAGGTAAAAGAGATTATCGTATTTTTTGTAGTTGGTAATAATGTTTTAGAACGTGTAGAGGCTAATTTAGAAAATATCTTAATAGTCTCTGCTTCTAGATTATCCATATACAATTTTTTCTGAACACCTCGATCTTTCTTTTGGGGCAAATAATTTTCTATAAACCATAAAACTTGATCTAAATTTGATTTGTTAGGTGAAGTTTTAATTTGTTTATTTTTCTTTTTAAACATATTTACTTTCCTCTTAATTATTGAATTAAATTTGCCATTTATATAATTTAAATCAAGAGTAAAAGTATCAATATTATGTTCTTTTTAATAATCGATAATCGAAAAATAAATTAATAATTAGGTTTTTTATATAAAAAAAAGAGAGGGGTAAAACCCCTCTTAATTGATCAGTTTCAAAAAAGAATTTAAATTTTTGAGTCTTTTAATTTCATTTCTTTTTGTGTTTTCCTGATTCTTTCTTCAAAGACGGATCTTCTGTATGGAGTAACTTCTCCACTTTTAGTAGCCAAAATTTGGGCTTCATATAACCTATTGGCTCTTTTGATTTTTTCTCTTATTTGTAAGAGGTTATTCATGGTCTTTTGCAGTTAATGAGAATCCCGTTCCCTACTCCCATTTCATGCGTCCAGAGATATAAACTTGGATGAACGTTAGTGAACGATATCATCTATAAAAAAGTTCCGCGAGAGTAATTTTTACTAAATTTTTCTCAAAAAACTTAAATATTGAATAGATAGTATAAATAAGGTTTTAATATTTCCTGAATTTAGGATAAGAAAATCGTTTGCGATCCATCATTATTATCCTGAATCACTATTTTTTTATTTGGAAAAATATCTAATAATATTCTTTTTAAATTTGAATTATCTGAAGGAATTATATTACTCATATTTTTTGAATTAATTTTCCAATTTTCATCTACAAATAGTTCTTTATCATCACCTTTTTTATTCTCCAGTAATGTCTTATTTAGAATCTTAAGTAGAAGTTCTGAATCATAATCTTTAAATTCTTCAGGGCTTTCTTTTAAATTTTCAATCATTATTTTAAAATCTAACATTTCTAAATCTTGCATGAGAAATTTGCAGAATACAAGGTATTAATTACCTAAAAATTTCTCTCAAGATAAAAAATACGGATGCAATTAATATAATTTTCTTTAGAAAATATAATTTCAAAATAGCTAAAAAATGATATTTAAAAAGATTAATTAATCATTTACACCATTTATTTACTTGTTAAGTTGCAATTAAGGTATGCAGAAAAGATGCCAAGAGTAATTAACAAAAAAATTAGACTCTTAAGATGGTTAAATTCAGGTATGATACTGCCGTTTATCATTATGGCTGCATCTTCATCAATCATTCTTTATGGTGTTTTATTTATCCTAATAAAATAGTTTTCTAACTTAAGCAGCTAAGTTTTCCTCAGATTTAGACATAATCATTGCAGCTTTTTTTAATAAACTAACTACTTCTTTTCTTCCAACTGCATTATCAGCTTGACGAATTATTTCATCATATTTTTTATTTATTTTTTTCATAAATAGTTTTAATTTAATCTAAAATTACAACACCATATAATGGTGTCAATCGTAAATAATTCTCATATATTATTTCTTTGATTATTTCTTCACAATAAAAATTGCTCATTTATTATCCTTCAAGTTTTTTAATTGAAGATGCCAAAAAATCATAAATATAAAATTAATAATCCTTTGAATTAGGCTATATTGAAGGATTTAAAAACATAAAATAAACCTCCGATTAGGATAACTAGGGCAGCTCCATAAAAAAGAAAAGGGATAATTGGATTTTTATACAATGTTGACCTTACTTTTTGTTGTATAGCTTTTTTATCAAGTTGAGGTAACTTGATATCTTCAGTTTTTTCTCTAGGCGGAATACCTAAATTTTTTCTTCTCTTTGCCTCTCCCATAATTAATACTGAGGTATTCCCATACATTTTAAATAATTGTTATCAGCTAAATCTAAAATTTGATTCCATTCTTCATGAGATGTTTCCAAATTATTTTTAAAATCTTTTTCAAATTTAAGAATACATCTTTTTTCTATATTTTCTGGAGAATTAAAATTTCTTAAAAAAGAAACACTCAAATAAGATAAGGATGAAAAAACTATAATTATTTTTGCCATTCTAAAATTATTCATATCTTTGTATTGCCTTATAAATAAATAAGTTACTTGTTTGTTTTATAATTAATTTAATCTTTTAAAAACAATTATCAAATGATTAATTCGGTAGATTTTAAACATTTGCCTATTCAGGATTTGGTTGTTTCAGGTTTAATAATCTTTATAATGTCGACGATTATTGCAAATATTTATGACCCATTATTAGGAGTAACTTATGCATTTGGGAATATAGTTACTCTTACTTTTTTGAGCTGGTTATACAAAGAGACTTGGAGTGATCCAAAGAAATAAAACACATTCAGAAAATGATTAAAAAACTACTTCTGTATTTTTAATTTTGAAGAATACTTTAAATTAACAATGTACGTTGCAAGAAGAGAAAGTATCAAAAAAAACATAAAGCTTTCCAAGGTGGTTTGGTTTAAAACCATAATTGAACCTAAAAATATATATTTCTAGAGAAACGAATTCTGAAGAAAAATCAACCCCTTTAATGATTTTTAAACTCTCAAATTCAATAATTTAATTCATCTTAAAATTATTTCTTAGATGAAAATTTAATTAATTATTGACGATTAAGTAATTCCAATACCAAAGAATGAATTTGCAATAAACAATAAACTAAATAAAGTTAAGAAAATTAATCCTATCCAACATATTGTTTTCAGAAGCAATCCATATCTATTTTTAATAGGCACTAATTTACTATTTATAGTATCCATTGCCATCCATGCAAATAAAGGGGCGGTAAGAAAGCTTCCAGTCATTGCAGCAAATACAAAATCTTTTACGCCTACACCTCCAGACCTTGCGATCAGCAAAGCTATTAAGGATGCAAAGATATGCACTATCATCCATATTTGGAATCTTTTTCGCTCTATCTTAGAATCCATATGTCCAAAATCAGTTCCTCTCAATAAACCTTGAATAGCAGAAATACTTCTTGGATATGCATCTAAACAAGTAATTGTTGTACTAAACATTGCGGCAAATGCTGCAGGTATAATGATCCATTTAGCCCAATTACCAATAGATTTAGTGTAAAGGAGTATTAATTTTTGGGCAAAGGAGACTCCACTTCCGGAAAGCATTCCATCGCCGGTACCATACATTGTTATGGCTCCAAGAGTAAGGAAGAAAATCGCAGTAACAACAGTTATTACGTAACCGAGATTAAAATCAAATTCTGCTTCACTAACATTTGGTTTATAATTTGCATCTTTTGCTCGAGAAAACATCCATAAAGAAGGCCAAACACATAACTCTACTGGGCAAGGCATCCATCCCATTAGAGGGATCAAAAAAGGTAAATTTGTAAACTTCCATGGATTGATTTCTGGTTTAAAAAAACTCATATTTAGAGACTCATTTATTGAACCTTTGAATAAAAGCGATAAAACTGCAAATAATGTTAAAAAAGTTAGTAGAGATACTAAAAATTTTGAAATCCTATCAAGGGCTTTATACTTACCAAGAATTAATATCATTCCAGAAACCATGAGGATTCCTATAGACAAATCCATTGCTGGAAAAGCTGAGAAAAAGGGAATATTAGTTAAAAGGACACCAGAAACAAAACTTACAGCCGCTATTGTGAAAGTACCTGTAATTAAACTAACTATAAGAAATAAAGGGAGATATAAAGAATTCCGCTCTTTGAAACCTTCTAATAATGATTTACCAGTAGATGCTGTAAATCTAGTACCAACCAACAAGAATGGATATTTTAAAAGATTTGTAAGAAGGATTAGGCCAACTAATGAAAATCCAAACCTTGCTCCGGCAGTAGTTGATGACAATAAATGAGAGCCCCCAATAGCTGCTCCAGCTAACAAAATTCCAGGACCTAAACTTTTTTGTATTCCTTTTGTTAAATTCATGTCTTTAATCAAATGATTTAATTTAATTTTTGAGCCCTTTTAAATTTATTTTTTAATACTCTTTTATTAAACGCAAAATCAGATAATGAGTAAAAAATAAAAAGTATGATTAGTAATCCTATTCGAAC